>JAYVCN010000472.1:0-11963 GCA_043749875.1 Candidatus Eiseniibacteriota bacterium
AGTTGCGACGGTTGCTCACGCAGTTGCCGTGCTCGACGCTGGTCGTGACGCACAGCCCCGCGGAAGCCCTGGCCTTCGGCGATCACATCACCGTTCTCGAGGCCGGCCGCGTCAGCCAGTCTGGATCGCGGGAGGATCTGATGCGGCACCCGCGCTCATCCTATGTCGCCGAGTTCCTGGGGGTGAACTTCTTCCGGGGCTCGCTCTCGGCCGGCACGGGTGAGACGGCCGTGCGGATCGCGCATTCGCAGGGTGAGTTGTTTCTCGGCAACACGCTTGCGGAAAGCGACACCGCGGTCGTGGTGAATCCGCGCGAGATCACGCTCTCGCTCGAGCGGCCCGCGGGGACCGCACGCAATGTGTTCGCGGGGCTGATCGACGAGCTGGTGCCCGAGCCGCCAGCCGGCGAACTCGTCCGCGTCTCGCTGGCCACGACACCGCCGCTCATCGCCGAGATCACGCGCCAGGCGGTCGAGGCGCTCGGGCTCAGGCCCGGCATGCGGGTCCACGCGTCGTTCAAAGCCGCGGGAGTCGTCGTCGTGCCGTGAGCGCCGCGCAGGCCATCCTGGACGCGCGCTCACAGCACGACCAGCCGATGGAGCTCGAATCGTCCCCGTCCTTCAGGACATGCAGTGGGGTGTCAAGCGCCCCCTCAGCGGAGTCGACGCACCCTCACCGCACGCTCCACAGCCGCACGGTCCCATCGCTCGCGCCCGTCGCCGCGCACTTGCCCGCGCCCGGCAGCGCCACCGCCGTGACCGGCCCGGGGTGACCCTCGAGCAGGGCCAGCTCGCGGCCCGTGCCGGCCTCGCTCAAACATGCTCTCCCCGAGCCCAGCCCGACCAGCATGAGCGATGCGTCCGGCGTGACCGCGAGTGAAGCGAGCCGGCCGACCACCGGCCGCACGCGCTGGATCTGGCTGCCGTCGGAGACGCCCCACGACGCGACGGTGCCGTCAGCCGCGCCGCCCACCACGCCATTCCCACGCGGCGGTACAGCGAGCGAGACGATGCGCCCGAGCCCGGTGCGAATGCTCCAGCGCGCCTCGTCGGAACCACGCTCGAACAGCTCCAGCCGGCCCTTGTGCGTGCCGCACACGACACCGCTCGCATCCGGTGTGAACGCCAGCGTCTCGATGCGGCCCGTCGTGTGCTTCATCTCGCCTCCGGCCGTTCCGCGGTCGGTCTGCCACGTGTAGATGCAGCGGCGGTTGCCGCCCGCCGTGACCCAGCGGCCGTCACTCGAGACCGCGACGGCCCGCAGCGCTGAACCGTCGGGCGCTCGAAGATGAATCACCTGCCGGTGCTGCCCGAAGTTCCACAGCACGAGACGGCGGTCCTTGAGCACGGCGGCGATCATCGAGCGGTCCGGCGCCAGAGCCATTGCCACGACGCTCGAGCGCAATTCCATCGGCGCGTAGGCTTCGCGGCCTGACTGCACATTCCACACGCGCAGGGTGCCGTCGCGCGAGCCGCTCGCGAGCAGCCGCCCGTCGGGCGTGAATGCGAGTGACGTGATCGCCGAGCGGTGCCCGCTGATGTGCGAGTCCAATTGTTCGACCTTCTCCTCGTAGCTCTCGACGAACTTCTCGCGACGCGTGCCGAGCGGGATGCCGAGGAACCGGCGTGGCGATTCGCGAATCCCATGGATCGGGTTCTGCCAGATGTGCTCCTCATCGATCATGCCGGGTCGCGTCCACTCGACAGCCCATCCCGACGGCGCGGCCGCGGCGGCGGACACGAGCACCGCGGGTGGAGCAGGCCACGGGGTAGCAGGGGCCGAGGCGATCTGCTGCGGAACGGGGCGTGCGCCAGCGGCAGACACCGGGCCCGTCAACATGGGCGCCGCGGCGGGCTTGTGGTTGACCGCGATCGCTGCGGCCTTTGGCGCGGGCGCGGGCGCAGACCTGGGCGTGGACGCGCGCGGGGCGGAGGCGACTGCGGCGGGCGCTCCCTTTGAGGCCTTCGCGCCGCCGGCCGCGACCGGAGCAGTCGCCCTGGGGAGCGGGAACGGTAGTGGGTTCTTGCTGGCCTGCCCGTTCGCCTTCACGGCGGCCGCGGGTGGAGCGGCCTTGGGGCTCGAGCCGGCGTGACCGTTCGACTTGGCGGCCGCGGCCGTCGCGGAAGCGGGAGCTGCGGGGCTCGGGCTCGCGGAGGCGCCGGCCCTGCGCAGCTTCACATCGCGCAGCCGCGGCGTCTGGTCGAGCCGTGCCTTGCACGCATCGCGAAGTGCTGCCGCGTGGTCGGCCACCGTCCCGCCCAGCTTCTCCAGGTCCTTGAACACCGGCGCACCGTCGGGGCTCTGAAAATCCGAGCGGAGGAAGATGAGGTTGTCGCCTTCGTAGTAGCGCTTCCACAGCTCCTTCGATTCCGCCAGCGCGAGCAGCGTCGTCTGGATCACGAGCGCAGGGAAGCGGTCAACAATTTCGTCGAAGTTCTTCCCCTCGCGCTGCGGATGCTGGTAGGCCGGGTGGCCCTTCTCGTGGCTCCCGCGCCCGCGCAGCGGCTGTACGTACATGCCGTCGTAGTCGATGAGCCGGAGATTGTCGGAGCGGTCGACGAGGATGTTCCCGTGCTGCAGGTCGCAGTGGCCGATCTTTTCCTTCTCGAGTCCCTTGAGCAGTTCGGCCCAGCGCTCGGTCATCTTGCGCAGCGCCCCGGGATCGTTCACGTGCTTCTCGATCCACACGTCGAGCGTGTCGCCGTCGACCCACTCCATCTTCAGGACCGGGTGCCACTCCTTGCGCACCCGGATGCCCTCGGTCAGGTACTCGAAACCCACCATGTGCTTGGGGCGGTGCCAGCGCAGGTAGCCGCTGATCTGCTTGTAGCGATCGCGCAGGTCCTCGATGTTGTGGAGAAAGCAGCGCACCGCCCAGCTGGTCTTGCCGCTGGTGACCTTGTAGACGCTGCAGAAGCCGCCGGTGACCGGCTGCGGCAGGCCGAGCGCGTTGAGCGCGGGCGTGCCGCTCTTCAGCGTCGCATCGGAAAAGCAGTTCGCCGGATTCTGGATCGCCTCCTGGTAATCCGACATCGAGGGCCAACTCATGCGGCCACCTCGACGCGCACGAGCGTGACATCATCATTGCGGAGCGCGCCACCGCCCCGCAGGCAGTCGACGAACGCGCCGAACGCTTCCGGCGACGCCGCGCGTGCCAATGCCGCCCACGGGCGCCGGCCCATCTCGGCCTCGACCAGGAACCACTGCGCCAGCGCATCGGTCATGAGCAGGAGCTGGTCGCGAACTTGAAGCTCGCCCTCGTCGGAGCGCACGTCGTCCCACACGCGCTGGTTCGAACGCGCGACGCTCGACAACAGCACCGGGCTGTTGTTGAACTGCTCCGCGCGTGCGAGCGGGAACGCTCGTAGCAGCTTGCCGGCCCGGACCACGAACAGGCAGCTGTCGCCGACCGCGAGCGCACGCCAGCGGTCGGCCTCGATGGCCACGCCGAGCAGCGAGGAAAAGGCGCCTTCGCGCGCCTTCTCCTCGGCGTACCAGGCCGTGGCCTTGCCCTGGTGTTCGCCCACCCATGCCGCCTGCAATGGCGCGACCCACTCGCGCAGGTCCGCCGCGCTGGCCGGCTGGCGCACGAAGCGCTCGACCAGCAGCTCGGCCCACTGCTTCGCGAACGACGTTTCGCTGGCCCCGTCGGCCACGGCGAAACGCAGTGAGTCGGACTCCAGCGCGAACGCGTCTTCGTATTCGTTCGCGGCGTTACCGGATTTGGGTGCCCACCACGCCGTGGCCGAGGTCTGCATCACGCTAGCGCAGGTTGCTCGGACGGGTCCCGATGTCGAGGAACCGGATCAACTCCACGAGGTCGGCGTTGAAAGCGAACCCGCGTGTGTTGCCCGAGACATCGAATCCCTCGCGTGCCGCGCTGTCGCGGATCGGGTCCGGTAGCTGGCTCGACATGCCGAACAAGAGCTTCGCAAACTCGTCGGGCAGGCCCTCGGGGGCGTCCGCGAAAAGCACGCTCTCGCCGGCCGAGCCGGAGATGTGGCAGTTGAACAGCAGTGCATTGCCGTCCTGCGTCTCGAGTGCGCGCACGCTGGCCGCGTCGGCCGACGGGTCGCCGTCAGTGGACTCGCCATCCGTGATGTTGATGACGATCGGCGGGAAGCTGTACGGATGCGCAGCGACCCACGGCTCGAGCGCCTCGCGCGCGGCCTGGAACGCCTTGCACATCGGCGTGGAGCCCGCCGCTTTCGGGTCGAACCAGACCGGGAACTTGACCTTCATCTCGGAGACGCCGCCCTCGCCGTCATCCTCTTGCTTCGAGCGCTCCTCGACGCGCGCCGGGTGGTTTGCGACGGAGCTGATGGGTGCGAGCGTCAGGCCGGTGAGCTCGCCACCCAGTGCCGGCGCAACCTGCTTGCCGTAGCTGATGACCCCGACGTCGTAGTAATCGCGCACGCCTTCCGATTTGGTGCACTTGATCGACAGGTTGGTGAGCAGCTTGTTGATGGCGTCCGCGACGCCATCGGCCTTGCGCTTGCCGTTCGCGTACGGGTCCGTCATGGAGCCCGACATGTCGACGAGGAACAGGAACGCGCTCGGATTGTTACGGCTGACCTCGGCTTCGTACGACATACGTCCTCCCTTCAGCCCATGGGCTGGACCGGATCCCACGCGATGCGGGAATCAAGCCTGGGTGATGTCTCGCACAGCGAGTTCCAGAGCGAATGCAGCGCTGTCGCCATCGCGTGGCGCGTGCTGCGCTCGCTGCAGTCGCTGAAACCCACACTCGTCAGCGGGCGCTCACCGCACCGGAAGGGCGCGGAGCCGCCGAGGACCCGTGCGGCGGTTATCGGCCCGCGCGTGCCGGGCTTGAGGGGCGAGATGATTGCCAAGACATTGTCACGGTCAGGCAGGACTTGATGCGCGGCGGCTCCCACAGCTGCGCGCGGGGAAATGATGAGGCCCAGGGTCTTGCCTCGCCCTGGGCCTCATCATCTGCAACTCACGCGGTCACGTTTGTGGGCAGGCGCTACGCGGCGCGCATCACCCGCTACAGCTTCGGCTGCGGCACGATCCGCAGGTACGGACGCGGCGCCTTCCACCCCTGCGGGTAGGTCTTCTTCGCGTCCTCATCCGAGACCGAACCGGCGATGATCACGTCGTCGCCCTGCTTCCAGTTCACGGGCGTGGCGACCTTGTGCTTCGCGGTCAGCTGCAGCGAGTCGAGCACCCTCAGCAGTTCGTCGAAGTTGCGGCCCGTGGTCATGGGATAGGCGATCATCAGCTTGATCTTCTTGTCGGGTCCGATCACGAACACGTTGCGCACGGTCTGGTTGTCCATCGCCGTCCTGCCGTCGCACGAATCCTCGAGATCCGCGGGCAGCATGCCGTAGAGCTTGGACACGGTCAGGTTCGTGTCGCCGATCATCGGAAAGTTCGGCGCGTGGCCCTGCGTCTCCTTGATGTCGTTCGCCCACTGGGTGTGATTGCCGACCGGATCGACGCTCAATCCGATGATCTTGGTATTGCGCTTGTCGAACTCCGGCTTCATTCGGGCCATGTAGCCGAGTTCCGTGGTACACACCGGCGTGAAGTCCTTGGGATGCGAGAACAACACCGCCCACGAGTCCCCGACCCACTGGTGAAAGCGAATCGGCCCTTCGGTCGTCTCGGCCTCGAAGTCTGGAGCCATGCTGCCGATCTGAAGCGGCGCGGTACGCATCTGGAGCGTCATGGTCCACCTCCTGGATTGCGGCCCGCGACTGCCCGGACGGGTGAGGGCCGGGCCCAGCCATCGGGTCTCGGGCATTGAGAGATACTGCAAGCGAGTGGGAGACTCCAAGCCGATTTCCAGCCAGCCGGGACGGCCCCGTCCCTCACTCCCGCCCGCGCCGCGCCACTGCCCGCTCCGCAACCACCCGCTGCGCCGGCGTCACGATCCGCGACGGCGCCCCGTGCATCAGCGGCGCGCCCGGTGTCACAGCCCCGCGGTCGATGCTCAGGCGGCTGAGCCCCCAGATGTTCTGGAGCACGAAGTCGACCAACTGGATGCCCTCGGCGCGCACAAAGTCCCACGGCGCGAACCCCGAGAACACGAACTGCTGCGCGTTGGCGCCGTGGTAGTAGGTCATGGCCGGCGCCGGGAACAGCAGCATCTGGCCGCCCGAGGCCTGGACGAGCGTGTCGAGCACCGAGATCTCGTTCGTCACACCGGGGGCGGGGTCGACGTCCTCGAGCACGACATTCGGTTGCGTCAGGTACTCGCATGCGAGTGTCGACGGATAGAACAAGCTCGGCTGAGTGGGTGAACGTGTCGGCGGTATCGGGTCCGTGCCCGCCGTTCTCGCTTCCAGTAACACAGGCAGCTTCAGGTAATCGGGCGAGCGCAGCGTGTCACCCGCGTACGATGAGTAGTGATGCCACGGGTTCGCGGCGATGGCTTCGGCGCGCGGCGCACGCGCAAACTGCACCGACGCCTTGACCGTGGCCGTCGTCGACTGCCAGTGCGCCTGGTCGTACATGAGCCGACCGGGGCCCAGCTCACCCGTCGCCGAAGCGAACACGGCGTTCCCGCCCACGTCGTTACTGGTCCGGTTGAAGTTGACCAGCGACGCATACGAGCTGGCGCCGCCCGCCAGCCAGGCCTTGCCACCCAGGGCCACGTAGTTCGCCAGCACGCTGGTCTTCCCAATGCTGCTCGAGAACCGCAGCGCGCACATCGGCAGGAGCGGGGAGTCCGGCGTGTTCGTCGACGTGGCGCCCGTGAGGTCCGTAAGCCAGATCACATGCCGATAGTCGGCGAGCATCGACAGCGGCACGGTCTGGGTGCCGATCGATGTGCCCGGGCTCGCGAGTCCCGAGGTCATGCCGCGAGTGCCCAGCGTGTCGTAGCTATAGCCCGCGAACAGGCCTGGCTTCGAGAGCACGCCGGTGGTGGGGTTTCGCGTGCAGCGCCACGTCACATTACCGCGCGCATAGAGGAACGTGTCCAGCTCGGCCGCACTGGGCCACGGCTGGGTGTAGAAGGCAGGGCAGCCGCCGGTGCCGGTGCGGTCGGGCTCGAATCGGGTGTCGTCCACGATCAGCAGGTCGCGAGTCAGTGTCGGACGCACGGTCACCAGGTGCAGTATCCCGACACTCACGAAGTCCGAGCTGGGCGGATTGCAGCCCCCGAACCCGCTCCTCGCCTCGACGTAGAGCAAGTGCTCCCGGCGTTTGACGCCGGTATCGGAGAACGGCGGCAGGGTGACGGTCGTGCCGTTCAGGTCCCATGCGCTCCAGTGACGCACATCGGACGCTCCCGAGCGCGGCGACTGGTTCTGGAAGTCCACGGGATCGAGCACCCAGCGATAGCCCGAAACAGCCTGGCCGCTACCGGGTGCTGCGCTCACGGTGAAATCGAGCCGCAGTCCCGAGGGCACCTCGAGATCGATCCAGCGCTGCGGATCCAACGATGTGCCCCCGCTCGGATAGGAATACCGGATCGAGGTGCCGCCCAGCGTCAGCAGCGGGCCGAGGCTCTCGGTGAATCCCACTCCGAAGCGGAGCATGTTGCGATCGAGGCTGAACACGGGGTCGTAAGCGCCCTGCTCATCGAACCCGTTCACCGTGAACAGGTAGCTGGCGTTAGGAGTCAGATGGGTGAAGTGCGCAAAGGTGGTGTCGGACGATGTGGAATCCCAGCCCGCCCAGTTGGTCGCCACCGCGATGCGCCGGAGTGAGTCGGGGTTGGCCACGTAAACTTGGTTGGCCGGGTCGTCCAGCCTGAGCATGAGGAACTTGTACTTGACGGGCTTTTGCGTGAACACCCCATCGGGATCGTTCCCGATCCAGCTCATGCAGATCTCCGGTCCCGTCGTGGCGGAGATCAGCGCGCTCGGTTGCGGGCTCGTGAGGATGATGTTGGGCGCGACGTTGTTCCCGAACAGCGCCACGCTCGCGGGGGCGGATTCCGCACCGCGGTCGTCCACCGCCCAGACCGTGAACAGGTCGGGCTCGCGCACCGAACGACCCTCGCTCCATGTCAGCCGAGCCTCGGCTCGCGGCAGCACGCACTCGCTCGCGTCGGTGGTGGCGATGTCTCGCCGCTGCCATGCGGAGGACAGTGGTGCGAGCGTCCAGCGGCTGCTCACCACCCGGCCGTCGGGATCGCGCACCGCCCAGCGCACGCGAACTCCGCCGGTGCCCGCGGCACCGGCGCGCGCATCCACGATCTCGAGCTCGGGCGGCTGGTTGGGCCCGAGCAGCATGCCGGCATGCCGGCCGCAGCCGGGAACGCCACTGGCGAGGCTCACGACCAGCACCATGACACCCACGGCCGACGATATCCGACGTATCAACATGCCGCGAGGCTACTCCCCCGACCCCATTCCTCAATAGAAGAATCTGGCGATCCAACCGAATGGGGTCTTGACCGGCTTGCCCTCCGGAGGGAGCATCCAGCGAGACTTCACGCCGCTGTGTTGCCCATGCCGCTCCCGTAGTACGCCCGGAGACCGCAATCCATGCGCCTGCCGCTCATCCTCATCTTGTTCGTCCTGCTGGCTGCGTTCGCGAGCGCGGCCCCGGGCGCGGAGCGAAAGCCGGTCCCGGTCGCGATCCCGATCCCAGCGGCCGACTCCCCGAAGCCGGACCAGCTGCCGACCCCGCCCGTGTCGTGCACGCTCGGAGTCTCGGGACCGCGGAGCTTCGTGATCGACTATCTGCAGCCCCCCGACGATGCGTACTTCGTCGCCATCGACCCGACCTTGTGTGGCGGCTGCTCCACTGCGCCCGGCATGTGGATCTCCTCCGTGAAGATCGCACTCGAGTTCCGCGTGCCGTGCAGCCTGCCGGTCGAGGTCGCCGTCGTCGCGCCCGTCGCCGACACCGCGTGCGCACCGCCGCGGCCGCCGATCACCATCGGTGGCCCGTGGCCGGGTACGGTCAGTTCCAGCACCGTCGGCATCAAGGACTTCACGCTCACGCTCGGGCACCCCTGCGCGGTGACGCGCCGCGCGTACCTCCAGGTCAGGTTCACCGGGACCAATCCGGCCTGCACTGCCGATGGCACCCGCCCGCGTCTCGTGACGACGTCGTCGTGCAGTCCGTGCGTGGCATGGAACTACTATCCGGCGGACACGGCCGATATGTGCGCGCTGTTATTGCCAGGCACGCCGGTGATCTGGGCGACTGTGGATTCATGCGTGTCGGCTTCGCGGGTCGGCGTGCCGCAGTCGCCCGCCGGCGAACATCCGCTGCGCGTGTCGCCGAACCCGGCGCGCGACGGCAGCGACATCTCGTTCACGCTCGCGACCCGGGCGCACGTGCAGGTCGCCCTGCATGACGTGAGCGGCCGGCGCGTGCGCGACGTACTCGACGCCCCGCTCGCGGCCGGCGAGCACTCGCTGCATTGGGATGGCCGTGATTCACGAGGACTGCTCGTTCCCGCGGGCACGTACTTCGTCGTCGTGCGCGCGGACGAGCATATGTCGGCACGGAGGGTCGTGTTCGTCAGGTGAGCGGTCGGCCAGCGGCCAGACAAGACGCGAACTGAGTGTAATGGGGGAACGTCGTCCGTCGAGGTCGGGGGCCGCTCCCGACCAACGTCGATCTAGTTCCCCCAAATGTGCATGTGTACTTCGCGATCGCCCGCCGACGCGAATGGCGCGCCAGCGACGCGTTGATCTGTCGAACAAGTTCGGTGACTCAGATCGCGCTCTTGAACGGCTCCCTGAGCACGACCTTCACGCCGGAGATGGTGCCACCCAGCGCTTCGCGTACGGTCTGACCCGCCTTCGCACCCAGCTTGCCCGCTGCCTCGAGCGCACCGATGCCGGCGGCGGACGCCGCCGCTTCCGCGCTCACGCCGACGTCCTTGGCGGAGTGGATGGCACCCTCGACCAGGCCCTTCGCTGCAGCGCCCACGTCACCACCCACCTCCGCCGTGCTGTGGATCACTGAGCGCGCCGTGAGAGTGATGGTGCTCGTGGCCTCGGCCCCGGTCGCCTTGGTGCCGCGCAGGACGCCGATGATGGTGCCCTTGGCCGCGGCGCCGAGATCGCTGCCGACTTCCGTCGCGCCGTGAATCACGCCGCCGGCGATGTGGGTGATGGCGTCCGTGCCCGCCGTGCCCACCCGCCCGGTATCCCTGAGCAGCGTCGAGAACGTGGTGGCGACGGTATCGATCACTGCCTTCGCGATATCGCCCGTGCCCTCGACGGCGGTGATGACGCCGTTCTTCACCGAGCTGATGATGCCGGTGTGGTTCTCGCTCATGTGCGCGCTCCTATTCAGGTGGGGCGGGTTTGCAGGCGCGTCGGATAGGGTTCGCGTAGGGCTTGAATCTGGCGAGTGGGTGAACTCGAAGCTGGGCGTCTGAACGTGCCGCTCGACGCCCATTCTCGCTCACCCCGGAGCCTCGCCGACTTCACACGTGGCATGAACGGTGCCAAACGGCCGAGCCGGCCCGGGGGATTCGTGGGTTCGTTGCGCACAACGAGTTGTCCCCGTCCGCCGTTGCGCGGGTGGGCGTGCAGACGGTTCACGTCGCGATCCACCGCTGACGTTTCTACAAACCGGCGCGCGACATTACACCGCCCAGGCAGGATCGCCAGGAGCACGCGCCGCGGTCGTCACACGCCGGGTGCCCTCGCCTCGCTCGAACCCGCCCCGGACCACACCACCTCCAGTTGCGGACCCAACGTGGCTCCGCGCAGCAGCCGGAGGTTCATGTGCTGTTCGCTGAAATCCCTCGGATTGTAGGAATTCGGCGGTGGGTCGGGTGCCAGGAACCCCATCCTCTGGTAGGTCAGCGCCACGGTTTCGGCACAGTCCATACGCTGGATCGATGTCGCGATGTGCAGATGGCCCAGCAGCCATTCCCGGATGAGCTTGGCGAGCGCGGGGAATGGCGTCCGGTCCACGGCGGCGATGGCCTGGAGGGCCTGCTCGTCCAGCTCGGAGGTGTGTTCCACGACGAGTTGGCGGATGTAGGGCGTGTCGCCGTATGCGGGGCTCGTCATCACGGTGAGGGCGGCGGTCAGGTCGTTGAGTTGCGCTCCGCCGTGTTGCCCATCGTCCACGACATCCTCGGCCACCGCGCGCGGGTCCGTCTGCCAAAGCAGCGGGGGGTTATCGCGCCCGGCCCGGACGATCATCCCGATGTGCGAGAACTCGCTCTCCGTCGCCGCCTCGATGATCCGGCTGCGACGCGACGCGCCGTGGAACAGCACGATGTCGCCGGTGCGGAGGCGAGGTTCGAGGTCCTCGTAGCGAATGGTCGGCCAGTGATGCACGTGGTTTGCTCCCCCTCGGTCCTACTTGCCTTCGCCCCTGGCCATCTGCTTCGGCCTGGGCAGCGTCGGCCCGCGGTCGATCGCGAGCTTGAATTCCGCATCCGCCACGGCGCGCAGCCGGATCTCGCGCGTCGTCGCGCGCACACTCGTGCCCCGCGCGTCGTGGATGCGTCCGCTCAGCGCCACGCCGGGCGCGAGCATGCGGTTGATCCCGTTCTCCGCGAGCCCTCTGAGCTTTCCGACCGCCTCGGAATCGGGAAGTCGCGCACGCGCGCGCAGGAAATCGCGGATGTCCACTCCCTTGAGCCACGCGAAGCCCTGCACGAGCATCTGCGCGGTGCCCACGTCGTAGTCGAGATCGGGGACGTTGATCTGGTGCCCCACCGGATCGAGGCTCGGAGTCCCCGTGAAGTAGAGTCTGCCGCGCACGCGGCCCGCGAGCGTCACGCTCAGCGCCACCCGTCCGCCGCCGATGCCCGCGAGCTGCACGTCCCGGATGCGGATGCGGTGCCCATCCTGCACGATGCTCTTGCCGACGAGCGCGCGTCGCAGGAGCGCCGTGGCGACCGGGTAGGTGAACGACGCCTCGACGACCACGTGCGCGCCGCTCCCGGCAGCGCCGCCGGACCGCAGCGGCGGCAGCGGGTGCAGCTCGCTCGGCTGGGCGCCGGTGACCACCCGGGGCGCCGCGATCATGCGCAATCGCGCGCTGACGGTGTCGCCCAC
>JAYVCN010000473.1:0-3052 GCA_043749875.1 Candidatus Eiseniibacteriota bacterium
TCGGAGGCCGAGTGGCGCGAGGTCGCTGCTCTCGCGTCGGCGAAAGTTTCGCCGAAGGCGAAGGCGACACCCGCGAAGAAGCCACCCGCGAAGGCGACCCGCAAGGTCGCGAAGGTGCGGGGCCGCCGCTAGAGCCGTGAGGCCGCTGCCGCGCGCCGGCCGCGCTCCAGGTCCACGGTCGAGAGCATCCACGCGCCGCCGAGGAACAGCGGCAGCAGCGTGAGCGTGGCGAGCCGGCCACCGTGCGTGGCCTGCGTCACCACGCCGAACAGGATCGGACCCACGACGCCCGCCAGCTTCTCGCTCACCGAGTAGAAGCCGAACATCTCGCTGGCCTTCTCACGCGGCACAAGCGACGCGAACATCGAACGGGAAATGGCCTGTGTGCCGCCCTGGAACAGTGCCACCAGCGCTCCCAGCGCCCAGAACTGCCACGGCGAGCGCAGGAAGTAGGCGAACACGCTGATCCCGGCGTAGCCCGCAATGCCCAGCATCACCGTGCCGCGCGCGCCCAGCGGCGCCGCGAGGCGCCCAAATGCAATCGACGCCGGCGCCGCGACGATCTGCACCATGAGCAGCGCCCCCATGAGGTCCTTGTCCTTCAGGCCGACTTCAACGCCGTAGATCGTGGCCATCTTGATGATGGTGCCGATGCCGTCGGAGTAAAGCCAGAACGCCACCAGGAAGCGCAGCAGATCGGGCTGGCTTCCGAGGCCGCGGAGCGTCGCGCCCAGTTGCTTCAGCACCGCGGCCGGCAGCTCGCGCGCAGGCACGCCCGAGCGCTCGGCCTCGGGCTCGGGCACGTCGCGGAACAGCGGCACCGAGAACGCCAGCCACCACGCCGCCACCGTGGCGAACGCCGCGCGCGTTGCCGTGGCGGCATCGTGCAGCCCGAAGCGCTGCGGCATCGTGATCATGGCGAGGTTCACCGCGAGCAGGATGCCCCCGCCGACATATCCCCACGCGAAGCCGCGGGCCGAGACGATGTCCATCTCGGTCGGTCCTGCGACCGCGGGAAGCAGCGAGTCGTAGAGTACGTTGGCGGTGGCGAAGGCGATGAATGCCAGCGCGAACGCCACCAGCAGCGGATACCACGCCCCCGCGGGCACGAGTGCCAGCCCCAGCGTGCCCGCGCTCCCGAGCAGCACACATGCCAGCAACAGGGGTTTGCGGCGCCGCGACTGGTCGGCGAACCCACCCACGATCGGTGACAGCACGGCGGTCACGGCGAGGGCGGCAGCGCTCGCATAGCCCCACAGCGCAGTCGCGTCGTGCGCCGGCATGGACTTGGCGGCGATGCGCGCGAAGTACACCGGCAGGATGGCCGCGACGACGCTGGTCGCGAACGTCGAGTTGGCCCAGTCGTACAAACACCACGCGCGCTGGGCGCGCTTGCGGCCGGGAGCGTCGTCCATACCGGGAGCAATAGCAGATTCCTAGTGTATCGTGGCAGCCCATGACCATCACCAACGGGAGCCGTCATCGCCGCCTGAGCCCATCAGCGTGACCACACGCCTCGCCGTGGCCGCCGACGCGCCCGCGCTGGCAGAGCTGCACATGGAGACGCTGCCCGGCGACGTCAGCGACTTCACGCCGCTCGGCCGCTCCGTGGTGCGACGCTTCTACGCCAACGCCATCACCCGCGGTGCGGCCACGGTGTGCGTCGCCGAGGAATCCGCCGGGCTGCTCGGGTTCGTGATGATCACGCCCGACATCAGCCAGCTGTTCCCGCGCACGCTGCTCGCGGGTGCAGGCGACATCCTGAGCTTCGTGCTCACCGCCAATCCCGTCGGGCTCGCGCGCGCCGTGATCGCCAAGTTCACTTCCGGCACCGCCAGCGTGCCGTCGGTACCCGAACTCGTCTACCTGGGCGTGAGCGCGCGCGCGCGCGGCCAGGGCGTCGGCGCGGCGCTCATGGACGCGGCGCACGCGGCGTTCGAGGCGCAAGGCATCGCGTCCTACGAGCTGAACGTGCATGCCGACAACGCCGCCGCCGTGAAGCTCTACCTCGGCAAGGGTCTCGAGGTGGCGCGCCGCTACGCGAAGGGCGGGCACGGCATGTTTAATATGAAGAACCAGCTCGCTCCGCCGCGCGACTGGGACGGCTGATGCGAGCGGTCCCCCGCAAGCATGTCAGCCGATCTGCCGCGCCGCCCAGGGCCCTAGCGAGTTCGCGAGCCAGCGCGGCAGCCGCCGCCACGTGTTCACCATGAGCGCGTACTTCGGACTCTTCGGATCCGCGTCCGGCGCGTGCTTCGACTTCACCAGCCGGTACTCGTACGACAGCGGCTGTGGCTCGAAACCGAAGTTCTTCTTGAACGCGTATCCGCCGCTGTCCACCGGGCTGCGGCCGAAGTCGAACATGCGTGCGCCGCGCGCGGCGGCGTGGTTCATGAGCGCCCAGTACATGTACGGGTGTACCTCGCCGTCGCGGCCCCGGCCGTTGCTGCCGGCGTAGTACGGCAGCACCTCGTCGCGGAAGTAGAAGTTGAGCAGCGAGGCGACGCGCGCCCCGTCGCGGTGCACGAACCAGAACTCGCAGTCGTCGCCGAACGCGGCCTTCAAGTCGTGGAAATAGCGCCGCGCGTAGACCGGCGTGCCGTGCCGGTGCACGCTCGTGGCATACAGCTCCCAGCAAGCGTCGGCACTGTCGCCGGGCGCGGCCACGAGACCCCGCTCCATACCCTTGCGGACCTCGGCGCGCTGTTTCCTGGGGATCGCGAGCAGGTTCAGTTCCGGGTCGGGCACGATGGCCTTGCGGAACGTGCAGTTCGTGCTATGGCGCACCCAGTCGTCGCGGCGCGGGCGCAGGTTACGGAACTCGACGTGGTCCACGCCGAGCCGCTCGCCCAGATCGATCGCAGCCTGTTCGAGCAACGCGCGCGCGGCAGCGGAGCTGGCCGCGACCCCGCCGTAGACGCAGAACGGTGACGACACCAGCGCGTCGCCGAAGACCAGGCTCCGCTGTCGGGCCAGTGGCAGGATGCCGCGGATCTCGCCGGCTTCTTCTGCATAGAGGAAATATGGCCGGTGGCCGAACGTCTCGGCCAAG
>JAYVCN010000474.1:0-5693 GCA_043749875.1 Candidatus Eiseniibacteriota bacterium
GTCCAAAAGAGGGCTGGGGGCTGACCGTGGTCGAAGCCTCGGCCTGCGGCACGGCGGTCGTGGCGAGCGACGCTCCGGGCCTGCGCGATTCCGTCCGGCGCGACGAGACCGGGCTACTGGTGCCGTTCGGCGACACGGCGGGCCTGCGCGACGCCCTGGTGCGCGTGTTGAGCGACACGGACCTGCGTGAGCGGCTCGCCCGGGCGGGCGTGGAATGGGCGGCGCGGTTTCGCTGGGACGACTGCGGCCGGCGCTCGATGGCCGCGCTCACGGGCGAGCGAGAGGCGTCATGAGCGCAGGCCGCTCGCCGCGCACCGTCGCGTTGCTCACCGCCAAGGTGCTGGTGAGCGTGCTGCTGTTTGCATGGTTGTTTCGAAAGTTGCAGTGGTCGGCCATCGGGCCGGCGCTGCGGCATGCCGATCCGGCGTGGGTCGCCGGTGCCGCCGCACTGTTGATCACGAGTCATCTGCTGGCGTCGTATCAGTGGGGACGGCTGCTCGGCGCCGCGGGCATCGAGCTGCCGTTCTGGAAGGTGGTCGCTTACTACTTCGTGGGCCAGTTCTTCAACAACTTCCTGCCCGCGAACGTCGGCGGCGACCTCGCGCGCACACTGGACGCTGCACGGGCCGGCTCGTCACGCAGCACGGCGCTGTCCACCGTGATCCTCGACCGGCTCATCGGCACGGTCGCGCTCGGGCTCGTGGCGGTGGTCGCGACGTTGCCGGCGATCGATCGCTTTCATCTCGCGACGGCCTATGCCGGTGTGGTGGCGTTTTTCGTCTTGGCGCTGGTGATGTTGCGGGCGGTGCTGGACCCGCGCGTGCTCGCGGCGCTCGAGCGCTTCATGGCGCGCGTCGGGCTCAGCCGCTTCTCGCCGGCGCTCGATCAGCTGTCGGGGAGTCTCGCGGTGTTCCGCGGCCAGCGCCGGCTGCTGTTGCAAGTGTCCTGCGTGGCGCTGGTGGTGCAGGTCATGCGCATCGGTGTCCACGTTTTGTTCGCCCGGGCGCTCGGACTGCACATAGGCTTGGCCTACTTCTTCCTTTTCGTGCCGCTGCTGGCGGTGATAGTCTCCCTGCCCATCTCATTGAATGGCATCGGGGTACGCGAAGGGGCCGGCATGGTGCTGTTCGGCCTCGTCGGACTCGACCGCGCCAGCGCGTTCGCGCTGCAGTTCGGCACGTACCTCGTCGCCGTCGGGGTCAGCTTGATCGGCGGGATGGTTTTCCTGGCTCGCATCCCGAGTCGGCGGGCCAAGGCCCGGAATCCACGGAGGTCCACCGAATGATCCCGACCCAGCGCTCGGCAGCGCTGATCTCGGTACTCGTGCTGTTCATCGCCGGTGCGGCGTACTTCATGACGCTGACGCCGACGGTGCCGTTCTGGGACTCGGGTGAGTTCATCGCGGTCGCGAACATCCTGGGCGTCCCGCATCCGCCCGGGACGCCATTCTTCGTCATGCTCGCGCGCGTCGCCACGCTGATCCCGTGGGCGAGCATCGCGCAGCGCGTGAACGCGCTGTCGGCGATCGCCGCCGCGCTCACAGTGTGGCTCACCTACCTGAGCACACTGCGTCTGATCCGCCTCGCTCAGGGCAACGACCGCCAGCCGTGGCAGGAGTGGGTCGCCATCGCCGCCGCGGCCGTCGGCGCGCTCATGCTCGCGTTCTCCGATTCGTTCTGGGAGAACTCGGTCGAGGCCGAGGTCTACCAGATGATGAGCCTGGCGCAGATCCTGGTGTTCTGGCTCGGGCTGCGCTGGTGGGAGGCGCACGACAAGCGGCCCACGGTCGGCCCGCTGCTCGTGGCCACCTACGTGATGTGGCTGAGCGTGGGGCTCCACCTGGGCGTGGGGATCATGGGCATCCCGCTCATCGTGCTCGTGTTCCTGGTGGACCGCTCGGTCGCGGTGCTGTTCTTGATGCCATTCCTGTCTCTCATCCGTGTGCCGTGGGGGCTCGAGAAGACCGTCGGCGCAGTGGTCCTGCTCTCGATCGCCACCAATGCCATCATGGCCTGGCGCAAGAAGCTCAACGGCATGGTGGTGCTGGCCGGCGCAGCCGCCACCATCCCCGGTCTCATCGCCGCCTATTCGGATGCCAACTTCACGCCGGGCGTGGCGGCGCTCACCGCGGTCGCCGTGATCGGTCCCATGGCCTGGCTGGCGCGCAGCCACCGCGAGGGACGCGTGCTGCTGTTGTCGCTGTTCCTCATGGTCGCCGGCTACTCCACGCACCTCTACCTGCCCATCCGCGCCGCCCAGCACCCGGCCGTGAACGAGGGGGCGCCGGCGACGTGGGACAAGATGCGCGACCTGCTCGAGCGCAAGCAGTACGGCGAGATGCACCTGCTGCCGCGCCGCGGCAAGTTCGTCGAGACGCAGCTCGACAAGGAGTTCTGGCGCTATCTCAGGCGCCAATGGCCGTTGTTCCCGACCGACCGCCTGTGGGGCGCGTTGCTACCGCTCGCACTGGGCCTGGTGGGCGGGTGGTGGCAATACCGGCGCGAGAAGAAGTCGTTCCTGCTCACGTTCGTGTTTTTGGGCTTGTCCACGGTCGGCATGATCGTGTTCTTGAACTTCTCGGACCACGAGGTGCGCGACCGCGACTACTTCTTCCAGAGCGGGTTCCATGCGTATGCGATGTGGATCGGCCTCGGTGTGGCGTGGCTGGTGAGCTGGGTGCGCGACTCGTTCGAGGCGGAGCCGCAACGACGGCTGGCGACGATCGTGGCCACAGCGCTGCTCTCGACGCAGCCGTTCCTGCTCATGGTGAACCTGTGGCACACGCACGACCGCAGCCAGAACTACATCGCCCGCGACTACGCCTACAACATGCTGGCGACCTTGAAGCCCAATTCGTACATGTTCACGAATGGCGACAACGACACGTTCCCGCTGTGGTACATCCAGCAGGTGGAGGGGTTTCGGAAGGACGTGCGCATCGTCAACCTGAGCCTGCTCAACACGGATTGGTATATCCGCCAACTGCGTGACGAGGAGCCCAAGGTCCCCATCAAGCTCGACGACAAGACGATCGACATGCTGGGTGCGGGGGCATTCCAGGACGAGAAGGGCAACATCATCTACACGAATGAATTCATGGTGCACCACCTGCTCGAGCAGTCGAAGAAGGACTCGGGTTGGGTGAAGCAGCCGTACTTCGCCGTGACCGTTCCGAACGGCTATGGCTACGAGCCGTACTTCCGCCAGCAGGGCATCGTGCAGGAGGTCATGCTCGACAGCCTCAAGGCCGGCTTCGACGAACCCGCCACGCACAAGGCGCTGTACGAGACGTTCAAGTACCGCGGACTGCTCACCGAGGACGGCAGCTGGGACAAGAAGGTGTATAAGGACGACAACGCCCAGAACCTGTCGCGCAACTATGCGTTCGCGCACATGCAGCTGGCGCTGTACTACCGTCGCACCCACGACTTCCCCAAGGCCATCGCCGAGATGGAGCGCGTCGAACGCATGTTCCCCGACTGGGTCGAGATCCAGGTCCCGCTCGGCGGCATCTACCTGGCGGCCGGCGACACGGTGAAGGCGTGGGAGTTCTACGACCGGCTCGCGGCACGCGTCCCTCGCAGTGCCGAGGCGCACTACTACCGTGGCGCGTCGCTCGGCTACCGCGGCCGGCGCGAGCAGGCGCTGGCGGAATTCCGTCTGAGCCGCAAGCTGGATCCCAACTACTCGTACCCCTACTACGACGAGTTCGCGACGCTATGGGAGCTGGGGCAGCGCGAGCAGGGCGTGCAGGTGCTGCAACAATGGGTGGACCTGCATCCGACCGATGCCGAGGGCAATGCGCGGCTGCAGGAGGCGCTCGCTCGCATGCACGGCGGTGACACCGGCGCACCGCTCGGGATCCCGCCGTCGGTGAGGCCGCACTGAGGATCGAGCCATGACGCACGCGCTCGTCACCGGGGCTGCCGGCTTCATCGGCTCGACTCTGGCCGACCGGCTGCTCGCCGACGGCCTGCGCGTGACCGGCGTGGACGCGTTCACCGATTACTACGACGTCGCGCTCAAGCACCGGAACCTGGACGCCGCGCGGCGCCACGCGCTGTTCTCGCTGCTCGAGCTGGACCTGTCGACTGCGGACCTGTCGGCGCTGCCCGCAGTGGACGTGGTGTTCCACCTGGCTGCGCAGCCAGGTGTGCGTGCGTCGTGGGGTCGCGACTTCTCCGCGTACGTGCTGCACAATGTGCTCGCGACACAACGGCTGCTGGAACGCTACCAGGACACGCCACTCGAGCGCTTCGTGTACGCCTCGTCGTCGAGCATCTACGGCGATGCCGAGAGCTACCCGACCAGCGAGTCGGTCCTGCCGCGCCCGTTCTCGCCCTACGGTGTGACCAAGCTGGCGGGTGAGCACCTGGCGCTGCTGTATGGCCGCAACTTCGACATCCCGGTCACGGCGCTGCGCTACTTCACCGTGTACGGCCCGCGGCAGCGGCCGGACATGGCATTCCATCGCTTCTGCCGCGCCATGCTCGCGGGCGAGCCGATCACCGTGTACGGCGACGGCCGCCAGTCGCGCGACTTCACATTCGTCTCCGATGCCGTCGAGGCCAACGTGCGCGCCTGGAAGCGAGCGGCACCGCAGGGCGTGTACAACGTCGGGGGCGGCTCCCAGGTCGAGGTGCTAGAGGCTATCGGCCTGCTGGAAAAGAGCTTGGGGCTCAAGGCTCACGTGAATTTCGAACCTCTGCCGCCGGGTGATCCACGGCTCACCCGCGCGGATGCCGCACGACTCGCCGCCGACCTCGGCTACGCCACCACCGTGGGCATCGCCGAGGGGCTCGCCGCCGAAGCGGACTGGGCGCGCTCGCTGTACGGGGGAGTGCGATGAGCCAGAGCGAAGGAATGCGATGAGCGAGACGCAACCCCGGCTGTCCGTGGTCATCCCGGCCTACAACGAGGCGGAGAGCCTGCCCGAGCTGCATCAGGAACTCGTCGCGGCCCTGGGCCAGCTCGGCATGACGTGGGAGGTGCTGTACGTGGACGATGGATCGCGTGACGGCACCGATCGCGTGATCGAGAGCCTGTGCGCGGGCGATGCACGCACGCGCGGCGTGCTGTTGTCGCGCAACTTCGGCAAGAGCGCGGCGCTGGCGACCGGGTTCAAGCTGGTGCGCGGCGAGTTCGTGTGCACCATGGACGCGGATCTTCAAGACGATCCGAACGAGCTGCCCAAGCTGTTCGCCGCACTCGAGCAGGGACTGGACCTGGTCTCGGGCTGGAAGGTGAAGCGCATGGACCCGGTCACCAAACGCTGGCCGAGCAAGCTGTTCAATGCGGTCACCAGTGCGGTGGCGGGCGTGCGCCTGCACGACTTCAATTGCGGCTTCAAGCTCTACCGGCGCGAGGTCGTGGACGCGCTCGAGGTGTACGGCGAACTGCACCGCTTCCTGCCGGCACTGTCGCACTGGCACGGATTCCGCGTCGGCGAGGTGGGCGTGCACCACCGCGCGCGCCGCTATGGCCAATCGAAGTTCGGAGCGTCGCGGTTCGTGAATGGTTTCCTCGACCTGCTCACCGCCGCGTTCATTTCAACGTCGGCACTCAAGCCCTTGCACGTGTTCGGCCGCATCGGCCTGGCGTTCCTGGCGACTGGCTTCGGGCTGGCGGTGTGGTTCGTCGTGCAATGGCTGCACGGCGACCCGCTGCGCGTGCGGCCGCTCATGCTGTTCGGC
>JAYVCN010000475.1:0-3244 GCA_043749875.1 Candidatus Eiseniibacteriota bacterium
TCGATTGCCGCTGCCCGGGAACTCGGATTCACCCGCATGGTGCTGGACACACTCGGTCGCATGACCGCGGCCCGGGCGTTGTACGCCGATCTCGGATTCCAGGACACCGACGCCTACTGCGCCAATCCGAATGAAGACGTGACGTATCTGGAACTGCCGCTGTGACTGAGGTCTCGGCCGTCACCGGCCTGAACTGGTTCTGGATCGGGGTTGCGCTGACGGCCCCGATGGCGGTCGGGCTGCTGCTGGCCTGGCCCGTGTGGCTGACCGGGCAGCCGATTCTCGGCAACATCGTCGGCACCCTTGTTATTTTCGGGGCGGCGATCGGACTGATCATGCGCGAGCATGCGGACCTCGATCGTATTGTCCGTGCGTGCATCGAGCAGGGGACGACCTGCTGGCCGACTCCCGCCGCATTCACACGCTTTGCCCTCTACGCCTTCATCGGCCTCGGGCAGGTCATCGCGCTGTTCTCGATCAGCGTCGGCATCGAGACGAGGCAGCGGCGAAAGCCGTATGCACCGGAGTGGCGGTGAGCAGCGCCCCTCAGTGTAGGCTTGTAGCTCTGGCGCCGACGATATGAAGGACTACAGCATCAGTGTGCAGATTGCCGCGCCGCCCGACCGCGTATGGGCCGTCATGAGCGACATCGAGCGCTGGCATGAGTGGACACCCACGATCAGGAGCGTCAGGCGGACTAACGCCGGGCCGTTCCGGATCGGCGCGCGCGCGCGTGTCCACCAGCCCAGGCTGCCGTCGGCGGACTGGATCGTGACGGCGCTGCACGAGGGGCGTGGCTTCGACTGGGAGAGTCGCGCGCCTGGTGTCCGCGTTCTTGCCCGGCATCTGGTGGAGCCGAGCGCGTGCGGCGCCCGCGTCACGTTGTCGCTGCAGTACAACGGACTGCTCGGCAACATCCTGGGCCGCCTGACCGCAACGCTCAACCGGCGCTACATCGCGCTCGAGGCGGACGGCCTCAAGCGCCGCGCCGAGGCACAGACCGCCGATGCTTGAGGCACTGCAGTCGTCCTGGCTTGCGCGTGCGATCGGCGAGTCGCAGATGCTGACCGCGTCTCTGAGCGCGATGCACCTGATCGGGTTCACGCTGGTCATGGGCAGTGCGCTGGTGTCCAACCTGCGCTTGCTCGGCCGCCTGCTGCCCGAGCGTGCCGCAACCGAGGTGACGCGTCCAGCGGCACGGGCCCTTGTCGTTGGCCTGCTGATCAGCGCCACTACAGGACTGCTGTTGTTCGCGCCGCGAGCCCGCGGGGCGGCCGCCAACAGCACGTTCCGGGTGAAGCTGGCGCTCATCGTTGCGGCTGCGCTGATCCACTTCGCCGTGCAGCCGCGCGTGGCGCGGCGCGCGGACGAAGCGCCTGGTGCGGCGCGCGTCGTTGGCGCGCTCGGGCTCGCGCTGTGGGCCGGCGTGGCACTGGCCGCCTGCGCGTTCATCCTGATCGAGTAGCCATGCTGGATATCTGTCACTGGCTGGAGGCGACGCGCGTCGGAGTGCTGGTGAGCGAATCCCTGTATGGATTCCAGGTCCTGGTTGGGTTGCACATACTGGGGCTTGCCCTGTCGGTCGGCATGCTGCTGTGGTTCGACCTGCGGCTGGTCGGTGTGACGCTGACCTCGTCTGCCGTATCGCGCGTGTACCGCAGGCTGATCCCGTGGGCCACGGCCGGGTTCCTTGTCATGCTCGTGACCGGTTCGCTGCTGTTCATCGGCTTCGCTTCGAAGGCATACCAGAGCCCGTTCTTTCGCATCAAGATGTCAGCCCTTGCGCTCGCCGGAGTCAACGCGCTGATCTACCACCTCGTGACCGAACGCGGCGGGCAGGCGTGGGATGGCGATCCGTGTCCGCCGGCAGCCGCTCGCGCGGCCGGGATGATCTCGCTGGTCCTATGGGCGACCGTCATCCTGTGCGGCCGGATCATGGCGTACACGATGTACGGAGCTCTGTAGGCTCTGGGCTTCAGGCTCTGGGATGGCCTGAAATGTTCTTCGTGTCCTTCGTGTCCTTCGTAAGGTTGATCATTGTCGCGCCGCGAAGAGGACGATGACCGACGCGAGCGTGACGGACAGACGATCAAGCCCCTGGACCCGTACTGACTCGCTGAGCCGTTCACCGCGGTAGGTGCCACGGAGCAGCCGCAGGAGCGCCGCGCGGTCGAGATCGAGCGGCTGGCGCACGGTTGCGCGATCGACGACGCTGAAGTGGAGATCGTGCTCGGTGACCAGCGACGCGACGCGGTCGCGCTCCAGCGCATTGCCCTGCACCACTTCCCGCAATTCGATCAGGTCGTCCCTGGCTGGGATCGCGACCAGCAGGAACCCGCGTGGCCGCAGGATGCGGCGGCATTCGTCCGGGTTACGCCGCGCGTGGACGGAAAGGATCAGGTCGACGCTGTCGTCGAGCAGCGGAAGTCGGCGGTCGGCGTTCGCCACCACCCACGTCAATGCCGGGAAGTGCCGCGACGCGTGTGCGGCGGCTGCGGTGGACAGGTCGATTCCTATTCCGGCGACCGGCCTGGCCGACGCGAGGCGGCCCAGTGTTTCGCCAGAGCCCGCGCCGAGCTCGACGATAACCGGCGGCGAGACGTCAAAGGGCAGCGAGAGCGCTCGGGCAACGACCGCGTCAATGACGGCGCCGCCGATGCCGTCGCTGATGAGTTGTGCGCGGGCGGTCACCGCGGCATGCGAATCGCCGGCCGAGAGCGACCGGCGGTCCTGCGGCTGCAGCAGGTTCACATACCCGCTGCGGGCGATGTCATAGGCGTGCCCCCTGGCGCAGATATACGTCTGACCGCGCCTGTGCAGCAGCTCGGCGCATTCACGAACGGTGCAGGCGAGGGGGAGAGTCAGTGCTTTTGGTAAACCGTCGTCTTCCCGGCCTTGTCGAAAGCCACGATGGTGTACGGCTCCTTCTGGCCGTTGGGCATTTCCATGCCGGGCGCCCCCATGGGCATGCCGGGTACGCCGATTCCGGCAATCGCGGGCTTCTCCTTCAGCATCTTCATCACGGCATCCGCCGGCACGTGCCCTTCGACAACGTATCCGTTGACGATGCCCGTGTGGCACGACTCGGCAGCGGCCGGGACACCGTGGTCCCGCTTCACCTTGTCGATGTCGTCCACATCGATGGCCTTCACATCGAAGCCGTTGGCCTTCATGTGCTCCACCCAGTTCTTGCAGCAGCCGCAGGTGGCCGACTTGTAGACGGTCATCTGGGGTTTGGCGGTTG
>JAYVCN010000476.1:0-4763 GCA_043749875.1 Candidatus Eiseniibacteriota bacterium
AGGGCGAGGATCTTCAGCAGCAGCAGGTCGAGGGTGCCTTGGACGAGGTCGTTGGGCTTGCTCATATCGGTATCCTAGGGGTGCTCCCCTCGGTAAGCAATGGGAAACTGCGCCCGCCCGCGACGCTCGTCGAGTGGTACGGGGTGGGCCGAGCGGAATGAGACCATCGGCTTGGAAAGGTGCACGAGCGGCGGTCTCGAAAAGTGAACGGCGCCGTCACGCGCCGTCGCCCCGGCGCGACTCAGCGCCCGTCGCTCACGCCCGCTCCGCCCGCTGCAGTAGCGGCCGGAGCAGCCCCGCCATCTTCCGGATCGAGGCGTCGATCAACTCCTCGGTCATGCCGGCGAAGCCCAGCACCAGCCCGGTGCGGCCACCCGGCTGCATCCGGAACTCCGAGACCGGGAGGCAGGCGAAGCCCTCGGGCCTGAGCAGGTCCACGGCCTGGGTGTCGGACATCCCGGGCGGTAGCCACGCCACGCGGTTGACGCCGCCCTCCAGTTCCGGGATCTCGAACAGGTCGGGAGCGTACTCACGCACGGCCTTCAGCAGCGCCTCGAGCCTCGCGGCATACAGCGTGCGCATGCGGCGCAGGTGACGCGAGAAGTGGCCCTCCACCATGAAATCCGCCATCACCGCCTGCGTCAGCCCCGGCGACTGGCGATCTTGAAGTTCGCGCGCGCGCACGAAGGCCTGCAGCAGGTCGGGCGGTACCACGAGGTAGCCCAGCCGCAGTGACGAGAACATCACCTTGCTGAATGTGCCGGCATACATGACGCGGCCATTGGGGTCGATGCCCTGCAACGCCGCGAGCGGCCGGCCGTGGTACCGGCACTCGCTGGCGTTGTCGTCCTCGAGGATCCAGCTACCATTGGTCTCTGCCCACTGGAGCAACGCCCGCCGGCGCGGCAGGCTCAGGGTGACGCAGAGCGGGTTCTGGTGCGAGGGTGTGATGTAGGCGAGGCGCGCGTTGGGCGCCAACTGCACCGCAGCGGCCACGTCGAAGCCATCATCGTCCACAGGCACGGGCACGATCTCGGCGCCGGTCGTCTCGAACACACTGCGTGCCGCGAAATAGCCCGGGTCCTCGAACAGCACTTGGTCACCCTCGTTGACCAACACTTCATTCACCAGCGAGATGCCCTGCTGCGAGCCCGACACGACGAGGATCTGGTCGGGTGAGCAACGTGCGCCGCGCGCGGACGCGAGGTGCGCCGCGATGGCCTCGCGCAGGGGGCGATAGCCCTGCGGTTCGTCGTAGGCGAGTGTCTTGACCGACGCAAGCCGCATGCGCTTGTCGCTTAACCGGCGCCACGTGTCCATTGGGAACTCGTCGAGCGCAGGAAGCCCGGCGCGGAACAGCATCGGGCCCGTCTGCAGCGGCGGCCACTTGCGGAATGGCGTCTGGAGCAGGCGCTCGCCATGTTTCGACAATCGACGCGAGCCGCGGTCGGCCTGCGGAACTGGGTCCATCGTGGGTCCGGTCAGCACCTGGTCCGGCAGGGTGCTCGACACATAGGTACCAGATCCCGGCCGGCTTTCGATGTAGCCCTCGGCGATCAACTGGTCATATGCGCTCAGCACCGTATTGCGCGAGAGCCCGGTCACCTGCGCCAGTTCGCGACTAGCGGGCAAGCGGCAGCCAGCAGGCAGACGCCCCCCTAGGATAGCCGCGCGCAACTCGTTATAGAGCTGGCGATGCAACGGCTCGGGGGAGTTCGTGTCGATCGAGAAGGCACGAAAGCTCGAAAAGGTGTGGCGTCGTGGCATGGTCAGCGATCCCCGGGGACGGAGGAGTTCCCGCTAAGTGGTCCCCAGAGTCTACCGGTCTGTGGCCCTTGTGACCAGACCGGATTTTTGGAAATTGCCATGGGGCGATAGGACCGCCTGCCGCAGACCGGACCACCGCTCCGCACGCGCCCACCAGGTGGCGCACCCCCTCGGTTCCCGAACTCGGGAACCAGCCCGGTGGGCGTTTATTTCGCGTCCGTGTGGCATGATGGGCACCCGTTCGGGATGTCCCACCCGGGAGTCGCCCTCGTGCCCACGCCCGCGCACCGCCAACCCATCGTGGCCGTCTTCGGCAGCAGCACCGTGCGCGAACCGGATGCTGCCTGGAGCGATGCGCACGCGCTGGGATCGGAACTCGCGCGGCGCGGTGTGGCGACGATGACCGGTGGCTACGGCGGAGCGATGGCAGCCGCTTCGCGCGGTGCGCACGATGCCGGCGGTCACGTGATCGGCGTCACCGTGGACCTGTTCGAGCACCGCGGACCGGTGAACCCTTGGGTGCGCGAGCGCGTGCACACGCCCGACCTGTTCGAGCGATTGCGACACATCGTCAACTCCGCCGATGGGTTTGTCGCGGTGGCGGGCAGCATCGGCACACTGAGCGAGTTGTTCCTGGTGTGGACGCTGGTGAGTGTCGAGGGCCGTGAGCCCGCGCCCATCGTGCTGATGGGTAAGCAGTGGCACGCCTGGCTCGACGTGCATCGTGCGCCCGAGTTCATTCCCACGCGGCTGTACGGATTCGTGCAGGTGGCCGAGACGCCGAGCCTGGCCGCGGAGGCGGTGGTGGGCGGCATCGCCCGCGTGCGCGGGGCGCGCATCGCACCGGCGCCGCCGGACGCGCACATCGCCCCGCAGGGGGCGGCGGGCACGCGCCAGATCACACCCGCGTGAGCACGCCGCCCGTGGACGTCGATCCGCTGCTGGCGTGGCGCGCGCGGTTCCCGAGCGTCGAGGGCGTGCTGCACTTCGCCTCGCATACGCTGGGCGCCATGCCGGCCGAAGTAGAGGCATCGCTGGTCGAGTACGCCACGGCGTGGGGCCAGCGCGGCGTGCGCGCGTGGGAGGAGAAGTGGATGGCGGTGCCCGCTGAGGTCGCCGGTTCCGTCGAGCGGTTGATCCAAGCTGAGTCCGGCAGCGTGTCCTTGCATCCCAACGTCACCGTGGCGCAGGCCGTGGCATTGTCGTGCCTCGAGTTCGCGCCCGGGCGCGACCGCATCGTGTGCAGCGCCGAGGATTTTCCTTCGGAGCTATATCTCTATGAGGGTCTGGCCCGGCGCGGGGCCGAGCTGGTGCGTGTGGCTGCGCGCGATGGCCGGCGGATCGAAGAAGCCGACCTCATTGCCGCGATCGACGAACGCACCGCTTTGGTGGCCGTCTCGCACGTGCTGTTCCGCACTTCCCAGCTGCTCGACCTGGCGCCTGTCGTAGCCAGGGCGCACGCGGTCGGCGCGATCTCGATGGTGGATGCCTACCAGTCGGTCGGCATCGTCGATGTCGATGTGAGCGCGCTGCAGCCCGACTTCTTGACCGGCGGCAGCATCAAGTGGCTATGCGGCGGCCCCGGCACCGGCTACCTGTACGTGAACCCGCGCGTACACGCGCGGCTCCACCCGGCGCTGACCGGATGGTTCGCGCACGAGCAACCGTTCCTGTTCGACTCGGGCCCGCAGCGACTGCACGCGGGTGAGCGCCGGTTCTGGAACGGCACCCCCTGCATCCCCGCCTATTTCGCGGCGCGGCCCGGGTTCGCGATCGCGGCGGAGATCGGCGGCGACGCGTTGCGCGAAAAGTCCTTGCGACTCACCGGCCGGCTGCTGGCGCTGGCCGACGAGTACGGCTTCGCGGTGGGTTCGCCGCGCGAGGAGGCGCGTCGCGGCGGCACCGTGTGTCTGGACGTGCCGAACGCCGAACGCGTGTGCGCACGACTGCTGGCCGACAACGTACTGCTCGATTTCCGTCCCGGCGTCGGCATCCGCTTGGCGCCACACCATTACACGCGTGACGACGAGGTGGACGAGGTCATGGTCAAGGTGCGCCGCGCAGTGGACGCGGAGCGCTGAACCCAGCACACTGCGCCCGCGATCGCACCCGCATCCTGCAGACCACATCTCACGAGGAGACGCCATGGAGACGGCGACGGCTGTGACCACGCCACTGAAGATCGTCCGCGACCCCAAGGTCTACCTGGTCGGTCGGCAGGTCACCGATGACGAGGCGCTGAGCCAGTTCATGGCCGACGAGGGCGTGACGTGGCAGACCGACACCGAGGTCGGCGGCGAGCGCTTGGCCGAGGTGGCTGGACGCGTGTGCTACATGAGCTATGGCAAGGGCCGGAAGACCAACAAGGAGTTCATCGGCCACCTGATCGACGTGGGCCACGGCAGCGTACTGGAGCACGGCGTGTGGAGCTTCGTGGTGACCGGCGTGTCGCGCTCGTTCACGCACGAACTCATCCGGCATCGCCATTTCTCGTACTCGCAGCTGTCACAGCGCTACGTGGACGAGAGCGACTCCGACTACATCGAGCCCGATGTCATCGCGGCCGACCCCGAGCTGCATCGTGTGTGGAGCGAGGCCGTGAACGCCGCGCGCAATGCATATGACGAACTGGTGAAGGGCCTCGAGGCGCGCTTCGGCGACATCCCCGAGAAGACGCTGCGCCGGAAGATGGCGCGGCAGGCGGCGCGCTCGGTGCTGCCGAACGCCACCGAGACGAAGATCTTCGTCACCGGCAACGCGCGGGCGCTGCGGCACTTCATCGAGTTGCGTGGCAGCGAGCACGCCGAGGTCGAGATCCGGAAGGTCGCGGTCGAGGTGCTGAAGATCATGCAGAAGGAGTCGCCGAACGTGTTCGCCGACTACACGCTCGAGCCGCTCGCCGACGGCACGTTCGCCACCCGGACGCCGCACGTGAAGGTGTGATGTCCGGCGGCAACGAAGCTTCGGTGGTGCGGCGGCCGGTCACTCGCGTGACC
>JAYVCN010000477.1:0-7107 GCA_043749875.1 Candidatus Eiseniibacteriota bacterium
GCGCGTTCGTTCGCCGAGCGCTGGAGCGTGCAGATCCCTGCACCCGAGAGCATGTACGCGAGCATGGTCACCATCCCGCTCCCTGAGCGCTTCGGCACCACGCAAGACGCGGCGCTGAAGCTCAAGGACGCGCTGCTCTATGACGAGCACATCGAGTCGCAGCTGCACGCGTTCAAGGGGCGCATCTGGCTCCGGCTCGCGGCGCAGGTCTACAACGACGCGAGTGACTTCGAGCGGCTGCGCGTGGCGATCGAGAAGCGCGGGTAGGGGGCGGAGACCCTTCCGACGGCCCCAAGCCGAACCCTTGAGAATTCTAAAGTGACACTTTAATATTCTCAGGACTGCTCTGGTCCATGCTTGCCAACCAATCGTCCCTGAACTGCTCCCGCGCGTCGCGCGACTGCTCAACTCTTCTCGAGCACCCGCGCGTACGCCTCCAGGTAGCCGCACTGCTCGCAGCGATAGCTGATGACGGGAAACGTGTCGCGACCCTGGGTCTTGAGGCCGCTCCAGATGCTCCGCTCGGGAGCGCCCTCGACCCAGCTGGCCACGGTCGGAACCGAGTAGTGCGCGCGATCCATCACGAATCCCGGCTCCATCGCGTTGCCACAGCGCAGGCACTTCAGATTCTTCACGTTCATGGGGTTACCGTCTCCTGGTGAGCAATTGGGCGAATCTGCGACGAAGCCTCATGGCACCGACTCATAAGTAGATGAGTGGCACCCCGCGGTAGCGCACGCGCCCGACCTCGCGGTAGCGGCAGCCGTACGTTGCGGTCAGGTGTTCGCCCGCGGCGGTGCGCAACGCCGCGATCTCGGCGGCATCGGCCTCGGTGGCGGCGGCGAACGTGAGCCGCATTCGAGTGACTGGCTTCCGCACCATGCTCATTTGGGCGGCAGCGTCGCGACGAACTCGAGCGTACGGTCCACCCACGCCTCGAGTTCGCGACCCGAATCGAACCCGGCAGGCTCCACGAACACCATCCCCTTCATCGGCTTGCCCGTGAAGTCCATCGCCCGTGCGTGCGGCTGTTTCATCGCGTCGGCGTAACGCTCGGGTCCCACGCGCGCCATGAGCGTCTGCTTCACGATGCCCACGAACATGTGGCCGTTCAGCATGAAGCACAGCCCACCGAACATCTTCTTCTCGGTGACGCCGCGCCGGCGTTCGAGCAGCTCCCGGAGCCGTTGAGCCAGCCCTTCATCGAATGCCATGGCAGCGCCTCGATCAATTGCAGGAGCGGCAGGGAGGGCCACCCCTACGTCGTGTAGTCCGCATTGACCCGGACGTACTCGGCCGACAGGTCGCACGTCCACACGATCGCGGACGCTTCGCCGAGCCCGAGGTCGAGGTGCACGATCGCCGGGTCCTCCCGCAGCAGTGCAGACGCCCGCGCCGCGTCGAATGGGATGGGAAGTCCACGGTCGAGCAGCTGCAACGCATCGCGGTCGCCGAACCACAGCCGCACGCGCTCGGGCTCGATCGGCTCGCCGCTGTAGCCGGCGGCGGCCAGGATACGACCCCAATTGGGATCATTCCCATGGATCGCGGTCTTCACGAGCGGCGAACAAGCGATCGTATCGCCCACGCGGTGCGCTTGTTCCTCGGTCGCGCCGCCGGTGATGCGCAGCTCCACGAGCCGCGTCGCACCCTCGCCATCGCGTGCGATCTGCCGTGCGAGCGAGGCACACACCTGTGTGAGCGCGGCGGTGAACGCGGCCTCGCCGCTGTCGTCCACGCTGGCATGCGCGGCGCCGGAGGCCAGCACCAGCACGGTATCGTTCGTGCTCATGTCGCCGTCCACGCTGATGCGGTTGAAGCTGCGCGCGACGGCCGCGCGCAGGCAGCGGTCGAGGCGCGTGTGCTCGATGCGAGCGTCGGTGGTGACCACCGCCAGCATGGTGGCCATGTTGGGGTGGATCATGCCCGCGCCCTTGGCGAAGCCGGACACGCGCACGCGCCCGCTGCCGAGCGTGGCCTCGGCCTCGGCGAGCTTGGCGCGCGTGTCGGTGGTCAGGATGGCGCGCGCCGCGTCGCCGGGCGTGCGCAGCGCCGAGGTGGAGCGCAAGGCCGCCACGCCGGCCGCGAGCTTCTCGAGGTCGAGGAACCGGCCGATCACTCCGGTCGAGAGCACGAGCATCTCGTCGTCCGCAGCGCCCACCGCCTGCGCTCCCAGCGAGCGCATGCGCCTCGCGTCCTCGAGCCCGCGCTCGCCGGTGACCGCGTTCGCGCAGCCCGAGTTGTAGAGAACGCCGCGCATGCGACTGCCGGCAGCGGCGAGCGTCTCACGGCAGAGGACGACCGGGGCGGCCTGCACGCGGTTGGTGGTGAACACGCCGGCCGCGGTGCACGGCGCGTCACTCCACACCAACCCCAGGTCCAGGTTCCCGCTCGGTTTCAGGCCGCATGCGGTGGCTGAAGCGTTGAATCCGGCGGCGAGCGTGAACGCGGCGAGGTCGGGGTCGTGGGGTGCGGATGCTGAGACGGTCGGCATGGGCGGCATGGGCGCGGTTCCTCGCAGGCGATGGGGGCAGGGAAGTGCAGGGTAACGGCAGGTTGCCGCGCTTGCCACGTGGAATCCGTCTCGCCAGGACATTCTCACCGCTTGCCGCCGCTTTCCCGCGCGTGGCATCCTGAGCCGGAATCGCACCCACACGCAGGAGCGTCATGGACGATCGCGCCCGCTTCGAGGAGTTCGCGCGGCTCGCCACCGAGCAGCGCAACCCGAAGACGATGGACCTCGACACGCTCGAGGTCACTGAGTTGCTCGCCCGCATCAGCGCCGAGGACCGGACGGTCCCCGATGCGGTGGCGAAGGAGCTGCCGCACATCGCGCGGGCGGTCGAGTACATCGTGCTGTCGTTCAAGTCCGGCGGTCGGCTCGTCTACGTCGGCGCCGGCACGAGCGGGCGCCTGGGCGTGCTCGACGCGTCCGAGTGCCCCCCGACGTTCGGCTCCGAGCCGGACCAGGTCGTGGGAGTCATCGCCGGTGGCTACACGGCTGTCGTACGCGCAGTCGAAGGTGCCGAGGATCGTGCCGACCAGGGGGCGCACGCCATGGACGACCTGGAAGTGGGCCCCGAGGACACGGTCGTCGGGCTGGCCGCGAGCCGGCGCACGCCGTACGTGGTAAGCGCCATCGCGCGCGCGCGCTCGCTCGGGGCACGCACGGTGTACGTCACGTGCACGCCGCGCGAGGAGTTCACGCTCGAGGTGGACGTGGCCATCTGCCCGGTGGTGGGGCCCGAGGTGCTCATGGGCAGCACGCGCATGAAGGCCGGCACGGCGCAGAAGCTGGTGTGCAACATGCTCTCCACGGCGTCGTTCGTGCGCGTGGGCAAGGCGTACGAGAACATGATGGTGGACCTGCTCGCCAACAGCCAGAAGCTGGTCGAGCGCGGACGGCGCACGGTCATGACCGCGACCGGCTGCGACTACGCCGCCGCGGGCCACGCCATCGAGGCCGCCGGCAAGAGCGTCAAGGTCGCCATCGTCATGGTGAAGGCGGGCTGCTCGCGCGCAGAAGCCGAGCAGCGCCTCGCCGCCGCCGACGGGTTCGTGCGCGTCGCCCTTGGCGGGAGCACACCCGCATGAGCGCTCGGGCGTGGCGGGCGTGGGCGCCGGCCGCGCTGGTACTGCTGGGGCTGTCGTGCTGCGTCCTGTCGTGCGCACACAAGCGGGCGCCGAAGCCGCAAGAGGTGGCGTTCTGGGTATCGTGGCCCGTCTCGGCGATCGAACCGCTCGCGCGCCGGTTCGAGGCGGAGAATCCCGGCATCCAGGTGACGCTCGTGCAATTGCCGTGGGCGAGCGGAGCGGACAGCGTCGCCGCGGCGGTCAAGGGCGGCGCGCCCCCGGATCTGTGCCAGCTCCACAGCGGGCAGCTGCCGCCGTTCATGGCGGGCAGCTCGCTGTCCGACTGGAGCGCTGGCGTCGCCGATCTGCGCGCGGGGCTGCGCGGTTGGGACATGTGCATGCTGGGCGACGCCATCTACGGATTGCCGTGGTTGCTGCGCACGCAGGTGCTGTTCTACGACAAGACCTTGCTGGCCCGCGCCGGTCTGGACAGCACGCACGCGCCCGACACGTGGGACGAGTTGCGCTTCGCGGCGGCGCGCATCCAACGCTTGCGCGGCGGTGTGCACGGCTATGGCATCGCCAGCGCCGGGCCGGGAGCGTCCCTCGGCTGGTTCGTGCCTTACGCGTGGGGGAATGGCGGCGAGATCCTGTCGGCCGGACTCGATTCGTCGCGCTTCGATTCGCCCGCGAACGTCCAGGCGCTGGAGTTCCTCGTGGCGCTGCGCGCGGTGGGTGTGGCGGCCAGCGACGATTCGCTGCAGCGCGAGTTCGTGAACGGCCGGCTCGGATTCGTGCTCGCCAGCTCGGAGCTGCATGCGCGCATCATCCGCGCGGCGGCAGCGCTCCGCTACGGCGTCGCGCTCGTGCCCCGGCCCGCGCCGGAGCGCGGCACCCACGCGTCGCTCGCGGGCGGCGAGGTGCTGGTGAGCTTCACGGCGTCCCGCCGCAAGGAAGACGCACTCAAGCTGGCGCGCTACCTCGTGCGCCCCGAGAATGCACTCGCGCTGGCCACGGCGCTCCAGAGCGTGCAACCTGCGAACCTGGGTGCGGATACCACCGCGTGGTATCGCGCCCGGCCCGAGCAGCAGCTCATGTTCCGCCAGTATGAGACCGCACGCTTCCTCCCGAACTTTCGCATGCGCATCGCCCTGGAGGACACGCTCCAGATCCTGCTCGACGATGCGCTCAACGGCAGCCGCTCAGCGGTCGAGGCGGTGGCGCTTGCCGACACGTTCATCACCCAGCACGTGGGACCGAGGTAGGCTGTGCGCGTGCTCGAACCGATGATCGCTGGACCTGCTGACTCAATCCTCGCTTCCTCGACCCTTCCCAAGAGACCCCACCCATGGCCCGCGACGCGCTGACCCCGATCCGTGACTACCGCTCGCGTCCCGAGCGTCTGGTCGTCGGCCTCATGACCGGAACCTCCGCCGACGGGGTGGACGCCGTGCTGGTCCGATTGAAGGGCGAGGGGCTCGCCGCCACGTACGAGGTCCTGGCCGAATCGGAGACCCCGCTCGACGACGATCTCCGCTCCGAGGTGCTGGCGGTCGCCGCCGCCGAGACGCTCGAGCCCGAGCGCGTCATGCGGCTCGACAGCGAGCTGGCCGAGGCCTACGCCGACTCGGTGCGCGCGGTGGCGGTGCAGGCCGGCGTCAAGCTCGCGGACATCAGTGCCATCGGCTCGCATGGCCAGACCGTGCGCCACCTGCCACGTTCTGCGACATCCGGCCGCGCACTGACGCTGCAACTGGGCTCCGCGGCCACGCTCGCCGAGCGCACGGGCGTGTGCGTCGTGAGTGACTTCCGCCGCCGCGACACCGCCGCGGGCGGGGAGGGCGCGCCGCTCGTGCCGATCGCGGACTTCTGGCTGTTCCGCTCAAACAGCGAGTCGCGCGTGCTCCTGAACCTGGGCGGCATGGCCAACGTGACGTGGTTGAAGAAAGGCGGCTCGCTGGCCGACGTGCTGGCGTTCGACACCGGCCCCGGTAACGCCGTGCTGGATGGTCTCGTGCGTGCCGGCACGCGCGGGCTGGCGCGCCACGATGAATCGGGCGGCCTCGCCGCCTCGGGCCGCGCGCACGAAGGACTGCTCGAGGAGCTGCTCGCCGACCCGTTCTTCGCCACACCGCCCCCGCGTTCGACCGGGCGCGAGCGATTCGGCGATCACTATGCCGACCGGCTCGCCGACCTGGGCGAGGCGATGGGCCTGTCGCTCGAGGACACGCTCGCCACCGCGGTGGAGCTGACCGCGGTCTCGATCGAGCGCGCCATCCGCGACTACCTGAGCCCGCACGGCAAAGTGGATGCGCTTTACGCGAGCGGAGGCGGGGTGCGAAACGTCACGCTGATGATGGCGCTGCGTCGCCGCCTCGACGGCATCCGTGTCGACCGGCTCGACGAGCTGGGCGTGTCTGCGAGCATCAAGGAGGCGCTGGCGTTCGCGTTCCTAGCCCACCTGACGCTGTGCGGTGAGCCCGGCAACGTACCTGCCGCCACCGGTGCGCGGCACCCCGTCGTGCTCGGAAGCATCACGCCCGGCAGCATGCCGAACGGAGGCCGCTCATGAACAAGCCACGCTTCGTGCCCGCGCTGCTCGTGCTGCTCGCTCTGCTCGTCGGGTTCATCGCCGGCTGCGACGTGCCACCCGCGGCGCACGCGCCGGTCACGCCGCCAGCTTCACCGAGCAGCGGTGCCGGAGGGGCAGCCAGCCCGCAGGACCAGATTCCCGTCCCTCCCTACGTGCCGCCAGCCGTGCCATCGGCGACCTCGTCGCCCGCGACGCTCGATCACTCCGAGCCGCAGCTCGAGATCGGGTTGGCATGGGACCTGGACAGCACCAGCATCGGATTCGCCGGCACGCAGGTGCTGGAGGTGCAGAGCAAGGACCGCCCCGGGGTGCACTCGACCTCCGGCCCGGTCGGATTCCGCGTTTCGGGCAACCAGCTGCTGGTGACGCCACGCGACCATCCGCGGGCCGTTCCCATGCTGGTGCTGCATGCGAGCGACACGCTGTGGGTGGGCGCCGACAAGTTCTCGCGCGGCGAGGCCGCGCTCGTTCTGTGGAACGGCAGCCACTGGCGCGGGCGGTTCAAGTTGTTCCTGAACCCGCGCGGCCACCTCACCGTGGCCACGCGCCTGCCGCTCGAGCGCTACCTGCTGGGCGTGGTCCCGGGCGAGATCGGGGCACTCTCGGACTCGCTGCTCGAGGCTGGCCGAGCGCAGGCAGTGGCCGCCAGGAGCTACACGCTCTTTTACAGGGGGCGGCGCGGCAGTGAGGGCTTCGACCTGTTCGCCACGGTGGAGGACCAGCTCTACAGCGCCGCGGAGGCCGAGCGGCCGCTCGCCACACGCTGCGTCGAGAGCACACGCGGCCTGGTCGGGCTCTCGGACGGCGCGCCGATCCGCGCCAATTATTGCTCCACCTGCGGCGGCATGACCGCTGAGGCGTGGGAAGCTTGGCCGACGCCGCCCTACGACTACCTGACCAGTCACGCCGACGCCGGCGCCGCCGGCGACTTCTGCGCCAGT
>JAYVCN010000478.1:0-3928 GCA_043749875.1 Candidatus Eiseniibacteriota bacterium
GGGCGGTGCGCTGTCACTCGCGGTCGGCGGGCTGATCCTGTTCGACGATGCGGCGGTGCGCGTGGCGTACCCGTTGGTGCTCGCGGTGACCGGCGTGACGGTGGGGCTGTTCCTGCTCGTGATCGGCTTCGCGCTCCAGGCGCGGCGCGGGCCGCGCGTGACCGGCGCGCTGGCCATGCTCGGACGCCGTGCGCTGGTCGTGGACGGCCTGCGCCCGCGCGGGCGCGTGCGACTGGACGGCGAGCTGTGGAACGCGGAAGCTCCGGGGCTCGTGGAGGTGGGTGCCGAGGTGGTGGTGATCGGCGTCGAAGGACTCACGCTGCGGGTCCGCCCCGCGGCCAGGGAGGCTTGAAATGGGTACCTTGCTCATGCCGTTCTTGTTGTTCATGGCGTTCGTCGTCCTGATGCTGCTGGTGAATTCGATCAAGGTCGTGCGTGAATACGAGCGGCTGGTCGTGTTCCGGCTCGGCCGGCTGGTGGGCGAGCGCGGGCCCGGCCTCATCATCCTGATCCCGGGCATCGAGCGCGCCGTGAAGGTGGGCCTGCGCACGGTGACCATGGACGTGCCGACCCAGGACGTGATCACCAAGGACAACGTGACCGTGAAGGTGAACGCGGTCATCTACTTCCGGGTCGTCGACTCGTCGCGCGCCATCGTGCAGGTGGAGAATTTCCTCTACGCCACCAGCCAGATCGCACAGACGACGCTGCGCTCGATTCTCGGCGAGCAGGAGCTGGACGAACTCCTGTCGGAGCGCGAGCGGCTGAATCAGGCGCTGCAGCAGGTGATCGACCGGCAGACCGAACCGTGGGGCGTCAAGGTGAGCACGGTCGAGGTGAAGAACGTGGACCTGCCGCACGAGATGCAGCGCGCCATGGCGCGCCAGGCCGAGGCCGAGCGCGAGCGCCGCGCCAAGGTCATCGCCGCAGAGGGCGAATACCAGGCGTCGGCGCGGCTCGCGGAGGCCGCGGCGATCATCGGCCGCGAACCGGCGGCAATGACACTGCGTTATCTGCAGACCCTGGCGGAGATCGCCACCGAGAACAACAGCACCACCATCTTCCCGGTGCCGATCGACCTCATCGCCGCGTTCACGGGGTCGTTCAAGAAGGCCACGTAGCGGGCCTCGCGCCGGGCGCGGCGCCGGGCCATTTTTCCGGCTGCGGAGGCGTTGCGGAGGACGTAACATGGGGGGAGCGCCGCGACCTCCGAAGGACCCGTCCATGACCGCTCACCGCAGTTGCCGTCCGTCGCACCGCAGCTACCGGCACCGTGCGTTCGTCGCGGCGCTGCTGCTCGCGGCGCCGGCGGCTGCTACGCCGCCGCGCTTTGCCGCGCCGTTCATCGCCTACCCGACCGCATTCGGGCCATCGACGGTGATCACGTGCGATGCGAACGGTGACGGCCATCCCGACGTCATCACCACCGGCAATGCCGGCGCGCAGGTGCGCCTCGGGCTCGGCGACGGCACGCTCGGCCCCATCGCCACGTTCGCGGGCGGCGGAGGTCCGTTCCTGGTCGCCGGCGACTTGAACCAGGACGGCCACCCCGACCTCGTCATGGGTGGCGACACGGTCTCGGTCGTGGTCCAGCTCGGGGTGGGGGACGGCTCGTTCGGACCTGCGGCCAAAGTTGCTGTGACGCTGGCCCCGGTGGCCATCGTGCTGGCGGACTTCGACGGCGATGGTCACCCGGATCTCGCCAGCCTGAGTCGCCGGGCCGGCACCGTGACGGTACGGCTCGGGCTTGGCAATGGCACGTTCGCGCCGGGTGCAGATCTGTTCGTAGGCGGCTCGCCGACAGGTCTCGCGGCCGGGCTGTTGAACGGCGACACGCGCATGGACCTGCTGGTGGCCCAGAGTTCACCGGGGCAGGTGACGCCGCTCCTCGGCAACGGCGCCGGCGGGTTCAGCGCCGGCTCGCCGATCTCGCTGCCCTCGCAGGGCGGCCAGGTGGTGCTTGTGGATCTCGACGGCGATTCGCGGCTCGACGCGGTCGTCACCTCGCCGCTCTCGAACCAGGCGTTCACCCTGCGGGGACTCGCCGGGGGCACGTTCGGCGCGCCGGCAACGCTGACGCTGCCGGGCCCGTGCACGGTCGTCGCGGTCGGCGACATCGATGGCGATCACATCCCCGACCTGGTGTTCAATGCCTACGATCGCAACAGCGCCGTGACCATGCATGGGGCTGGTAACATGACGTTCACCGCGCCGCAGGAGTTCCGTACCGCGCGCAGCCCGGTGGGCGTGGCGCTCGCGGACCTGAACGGCGGCGGCAAGCTCGACGCGGTGGTCGTGAGCAACTTCTCCACGGTCACCGTGCACATGGGCAACGGCGACGGCACGTTCGGTGGCCGGCGCGACGTCGCGACCGGGGGGTATCCGTCCGCGGTCGCCACCGGCGATCTCGACCACGACGGCCACGTCGATGTGGTCACGGCCAACAGCGGCGACGCGACGCTGTCGGTGCTGTTCGGGCATGGCGACGGCACGTTCGAGCCGAAGCACGACCTCGCCGCCGGCATCGATCCGGCCGGCATCACGCTCGCGGACGTGAACCTGGACGGGAACCTCGACATCCTCGATGCCAACAACGGTCCGGGGACGCAGACGTCCTCCACGGTGTCGGTGTTCCTCGGCAACGGCGGCCGCGGGTTCGCGCCGCGCATCGACGTCCCCGTGGGCCGCTGGCCCGACGGGGTCGCGGTCGGGGACCTGGACGGCGACGGACTGCCGGATCTTGCAGTGGCCGAGAACGATTTCAACGAGACGCTCAGCATCCTGCACGGGCTCGGTAACGGCAGTTTCACGAACCGGCAGGGGTTCGTGTTCGGTTCCAACGCCACGTCGGTGCGGATCGGCGACGCCACCGGGGACGGCCGAGCGGACGTGATGCTCTCGGCATGGGTGCCGACCGGAGTGGTCTACGTCCTGCCCGGCCATGCCGACGGCACGTACGGGACGGTGATCGCGCTGGGAACGCCGCAGAACGCCGCGGGAGTGGCGCTCGCGGACGTCACCGGCGACGGCCGGCTCGACGTCGTGGCGGGGAATACCGGCGTCTCGGTGTTCCCGGGGACTGCGGGTGGCGGGTTCGGCCCGCGGCAGGATTTCGCGGCCGGCGGCGGGTCGCTCGCGCTCGGCGACCTCGATGCCGACGGCATCCCCGATGCGGTGACCCCGAACGACTGGCCGAGCAACTCGCTGTCGGTGCTCACCAGTGCATCGGGCGGTGCGTTCGCGAACCGTGTCGACTACGGTGCCGGCGACCGCCCGGTCGCGGTGGCGCTGGCAGATCTCGACGGCGACGGCCTGCGCGACATCGTCGCGGCGAACACCCAATCGAACACCGTCTCGATCCTGCTCAACACCGGCGGCGTGGCATGGCTGCCATGGCTCGGCGTGCCGGGGCGCGATGCGGGTGGTGTGTCGCTGGCGCTCAGCACGCACCCGAATCCAGCCCGCGACGAGTTGGTGCTCGAGTTCACGCTCCCGGCTGCTGCGACGGCCACGCTGCGCGTCTACGACGTCGCTGGCCGTCTGCTCGCTCCGGCCGTCTCGGGCGTGTACGCCGCGGGCACGAATCGCGTGCGCTGGGAACGGCCGCGCACGGCTGATGGTCGCGAGGGTGCGGGCGTGTGCTTCGCGGAAGTCACCGCTGCAGGGCAGCGCGCGGTCCGACGCATGGTGCTGCTGCCTTAGGATCGCTCGCTTCCCTGGCGTACCTGCGTTACTTCGGCAGCGCGCCGGCCGCCGCGGGATCGAGGAACACGTGCGTGTCGGGGGCGAGGCGCAGCAGTCGAGCTGCCGGCAGTTGCGAGCCGTGGTCGCGCAGCACCGTGCGCACGATGTCGGCCGTGCCCGCACCGAACGCCGCCACGACCACGCTGCGTGACGCCGCGAGCAGCGGCAGCGACAGCGTCAGCCG
>JAYVCN010000479.1:0-3724 GCA_043749875.1 Candidatus Eiseniibacteriota bacterium
AGCTCTACCAGCGCACGCGCGACATGATCGCGCGCGGGAACGTCGTGCTGCTGACCACAGAAGGCTGGCGCATGACCACCGAGGAGCTGCACTTCGCGAACAGCCTGCACCGCATCACCTCCGACAAGCTGGTGCGCGTCGAGAAGGAAGGCTCGGTGCTGGAGGGGGTGGGCTTCGAGAGCGATCCCAACCTCGAGCACTTCGAGTTCCAGCACCAGGTGCGCGCCACCGTGCGCCCGGGTGCCGCGCAGATCGTTCCGCCGAAGCAACTGCGCCCGGGCGCCGCAGTGATCGTGCCGCCGGCCGCCGGGGGGCACCAGTGACCAGCGCCATGCCGCAACTGCCGCTCGCGCCAGAAGTCGCGACCGATGGCCTGGTGGCTGAGGGCCTGGTGCGCTACTACGGCAAGTTCCGTGTCGTGCAGGGCGTGTCCTTGAGCGTGCGCCGGGGCGAGGTGGTGGGATTGCTCGGCCCCAACGGCGCCGGCAAGAGCACGACGTTTCACATGATCGTCGGGCTCCTGCGCCCGAATTCGGGGACCATCCGGCTCGACCACAAGGACATCACCGAGCAACCGGTGTTCCGCCGCGCACGACTGGGCCTCGGCTACCTGGCGCAGGAGCCCAGCATCTTCCGCAAGCTCACCGTGCGCGAGAACGTGCTCGCCGTGCTCGAGACCATGCCGCTGAGCAAGGCCCAGCGCACGCAGCGGCTCGACGAGCTGCTCGCGGACTTGAACCTCACGCACCTCGCGAACCGTCATGCCCACAAGCTGTCGGGCGGGGAGCGCCGCCGCGTCGAGATCACGCGCGCGCTGTCGCGCGAGCCGTCGTTCCTGCTGCTTGACGAACCCTTCGTGGGCATCGACCCGATCGCGGTCGAGGAGATCCAGGAGATCATCGGCCGCCTGCGCGCGCGCGGTCTCGGGCTGCTCATCACCGATCACAATGTCCGCGTCACGCTCAACACCACGGACCGCTCGTACATCATGTTCGACGGCCGCATCCAGCTGTCCGGCTCACCGCAAGAGCTGGCCGACAACCCGCTGGCCCGGCAATACTACCTGGGCGAAGGATTCACCCTCTAGGGGCCGCCGCCATGGAAATGAAGCATTCGCTCCACCTGTCCCAGACGCAGAAGCTCATCATGACGCCGCGGCTGCAGCAGGCGCTCAAGCTGCTGCAGGTGCCGACGCTCGAACTGCAGCAGATCCTGAAGCAGGAAGTGCTGCAGAACCCACTGCTCGAGGAAGTCGACGAGGTCACCGAGCAGGAGGACATCGACAAGGAGGACTCCGCGGACGAGCAGAACAACGAGGAGTCCGAGGATCCGGCCGAGGAGGATCCGATCGACTGGTCGGATTATCTGCAGGATGGCTCGCTCGACCGCACGTTCGTTCCGCAGAGCGAGACGAGCATGGAGTTCCTCGAGAAGGTCCCGGTCACGCGCACGACACTGGCCGAGAGCCTGCTCGAGCAGCTCCACTTCCTGAACCTGCCGCGTGAATCCATGCGCATCGCCGAGTTCCTGGTCGGCTCGCTGGACGAGCGCGGCTGGGTGGTGACGTCCATGGTCGACATCGTCGACTCTCTGGGCGTGCCGATGGAAGAGGTCGAGCGGGTGCTGCGCGTCGTGCAAGCGCTGGAGCCGGCCGGCGTGGGCGCGCGCGATCTGCGCGAGTGCCTGCTCATCCAGCTCGATGCGCGCGGCGAGCGCGGCTCGCTGGCGTGGAACATGATCGACCTGCACTTCGACCATCTCGTGAACCGCCGCTTCCCCGAGCTCGCGCGCCTGCTCAAGGTGAGCACGCTCGAGGTGCAGTCGGCGGCCGACGGCATCGCCTCGCTGCACCCGAGGCCGGGAACGATGGTTTCTGCGGAGGATCCGAAATACGTCACGCCGGACCTGCTCGTGGAACGCGTGGATGACGAGTACGTGGTGATGCTGAACGACCGCAACGTGCCGCGGCTGCGCATCTCGTCCGCCTACGAGAGTGTCATCGCCGCGAACAAGCGCCGCCCGGACGCCACCACCGAGCAGAAGCAGACCCGTGAGTACATCCAGGGCAAGCTCGCCTCGGCCAAGTGGCTCATCCAGACCATCGAGCAGCGCCGCCGCACCATGATCAAGGTGATGAACTGTATCGTGCGCGAGCAGCGTGAGTTCTTCGACAAGGGCATTGGCTTCCTGCGCCCACTCACGCTGGCCGCCGTGGCCCGCCAGATCGACATGCATGAGTCCACGGTCAGCCGGGTGTGTAGTGGAAAATACGTGCAGACTCCGCGCGGCGTGTTCGAGTTGAAGTTCTTCTTCTCCAGCGGGCTCGCCACCGACGATGGTGAGGATATCTCGGCGCGCACCGCCAAGAACATCATCAAGGGTCTCATCGACGAAGAGGACAAGATGGAACCGCTGTCCGACCAGCGCATCGCCGAGCTGCTCCACGAGAAGGGGCTGCAGATCGCGCGCCGGACCGTGGCCAAGTACCGCGAACAGCTGCAGATCCTGCCCGCCCGGCTGCGCCGTCGCGTGGCCTGAACCTCATGGATGCCGCGCCGCCTCTCGCTGGGGGCGCGCGGGGGAGACTCTCGTGCAGATCCATCTGACCGCCCGCCACTGCGAACTGGGTGCGGACGTGCGCGCGTTCGCGCAGCTCCGCCTCGAGAAGCTGAACAAGTACGACGACGCCATCCAGGAAGTGCGCGTCATCGTGTCACACGAGCGCAAGCTCCACACCGCCGAGATCACGCTGCGTGCGCACCACCAGGACGTCATCATCACGGAGACGCATGCCGACGCTCGCGCGGCCATCGAGCTGGCGGCCGACCGGCTCGAGGAACGTGTGCGCCGGGGCAAGGACAAGCGGGTGAAGGGGCCGCGCCGCGAGGGCCGCACCAACGGCGCGCTGCCGCCCGAGCCCACCGGCATCGACGACGACAACGCGGACGACGAAGCCTGAGGCCCACGTGAAATCCCTCAGCATCACCCGGCTGTACGAGGACCAGCGCGAGGATCTGCAGCTCGAGCTGCTGTCCGAGTCGCTGGCGTCGCGCTGTGAGATCACGGTGAGCGACATCAATCGGCCCGGCATGGCGCTCATGGGATTCGTCGAGAACTTCCTGCCCGAGCGCATCCAGATCCTCGCCCAGACCGAGCTGACCTACCTGGCCACGCTGTCGCCGCAGATGGTGCGCGACGCCATCGACCGGCTGTTCCAGTTCACCATGCCGGTGATCGTGGTCGCCAAGGGCCTCGAGATCCCGCCGTACCTGGTCAAGCGCGCCAACGAAGGCGAAGTCCCGCTGCTGCGCACGCCCCTGAGCACGACGCCGTTCATCCACTCGCTGACGTCCTACCTCGACCACATGTTCGCGCCCAGCACCAGCGTGCACGGCTCGCTGGTGGACGTGTATGGCTGCGGGCTGCTGTTCACCGGGCGCAGCGCCATCGGCAAGTCCGAGACGGCGCTGGACCTGGTCGAGCGCGGCCACCGGCGGGTGGCCGACGACGTGGTCAGCATCACGCGCCGGCACGGTGACGTCCTGATCGGCACGGGCAACCAGCTGCTGCGGCATCACATGGAGATCCGCGGACTCGGCATCATCGACGTGCAGTCGATCTTCGGCATCCGCTCGATCCGGCTGCAGAAACGCGTCGAGGTGGAGGTGAACCTGCGCGAGTGGTCCGAGGAAGAGGAGTACGAGCGCGTCGGGATCGACGAGAA
>JAYVCN010000480.1:0-5029 GCA_043749875.1 Candidatus Eiseniibacteriota bacterium
CCAACTTCGCGTCGAACTTCTCGAGCGCGCGCGCGAATCCCTTGGGGTCGTTCCGGTGCCCGTAGAGCGTGTCGAAATCGATGAGATTCGCGAACACCAGGCCCTCGCCGGAGCGCTTCGCCAGGTCCAGCAGCACGGACTCGCCCTCCTCGTTGTCCTGGGTGTGGATGGCGTCCGAGACGCCTCGCCCCGCGAACAGCTCGTCCACCTTGCCCACCGTGACCACGCGCTTCCCCGCCTCGACCAACCGGTCGAGCACGGTGGGCACGAACGGTGCGAGCGAGAAATCGCGCCGCCGCAACGTGCGCCGATAGTTGCCCGGTTCGCCGTCGAACGGCCTTGCGATGACGCGCCCCACCGCGTGCGGGCCCACCAGCAGCTCACGCGCTGCACGGCAGGCGTCGTAGAGCTTCTCAATCGACACCGTGCGCTCGTGTGCGGCCACCTGGAACACGGAATCGGCTGAAGTGTACACGATGAGCCGGCCGCTCTCCTGATGCTGCGCGCCCAGCCGCGCGATGATGTCCGTGCCCGACGCGGCCACGTTGCCGATCCAGCCGCGCTCGATCTTCTCGCTCCACGCATCGAGCAGGTCCCGCGGGAATCCGTTGGGATAGGTCGGGAACGGCTGCTCGAGTACCAGCCCCATCATCTCCCAGTGCCCCGTCGTGCTGTCCTTGCCCGGGCTCTTCTCGGTCATGCGCCCGCACGCGCCGATGGGCGCCAGCGATGGACGCACGCCCGGCATGGGCAGGAGGTTGCCGAGCCCGAGCTTTTCCATCGTCGGCAGCGGCAGCTTGCCGACGAAATCCGCCACGTGCAGCAGTGTGTTGGCCCTGGCATCGCCGTAGTCGCCGGCATCGGGCAGCGCGCCCATGCCGACGCCGTCGAGCACGATCAGGAACACTCGCACGCGCTACACCTCGCGCGCGGCGGCGTCGCGCGCCCGCAGGTAGTCGGTCACCGCCGGCGACCAGTCGGCGCGCTCGCCGATCAATGTGGACACGCGCACCGGGTGATCGCGACGCACGTAGAACCGCGTGACGCGCTTGCCGATGGTGCACAGCACTTCGTAGGGCAGCGTCTCGCTGCCCGCGGCGATCTCTTCGATGGGCAGCGTCGCGCCCTGCTGTTCGCCGAACAACACGACTTCATCACCCACCGCCACGCCGGGCACCTCAGTGACGTCGACCATCGTGAGATCCATGGTGACCCGCCCAAGAATCGGCACGCGCCGCCCGCCCACCAGCATGTGGCCCTTGCTCGAGAGCAGCCACGAGTAGCCGTGCCCGTAGCCCACCGGCACCACACCGACGCGCGTCGCGCGCGTGAGCGTGCAGGTGCGACCGTAGCTCACGTTGGCGCCCGCCGGCAGGTCGCGCACCTGCACCAGCCGGCTGCGGAACGACATCACCGGCGAGAGCTCCAACTTCGCCTCGTCGCGCGACGGGCGCAGGCCATACGCGATCAACCCCACACGCACCCAATCGAAGAGCGCGTCCGGCAGGTTCACCGTGCCGGCGCTGTTGGCTGCGTGCACGCGTGGGGCCTTAAGCCCGCGGGCTGCGAGTCGCGCGAGCAGCTCTGAAAATCGTCGCGTCTGCTCCGTGGCGAACGACAGGTCGCGGCCATCGGCGTCCGGGAAGTGCGTGTACACGCTCGCGAGCCGCAGGCCGGGCAGCGCGCAGGCTTCGGCGAGGAACGCCTCGGCTTCGTGCAGGTGCACGCCGGTGCGTCCCATGCCGGTATCGACCTCGACGTGAAAGCGCACCGCGCGCTCGGCCTGCACGGCTTCATCGGACAGCGCACGCGCGAACTCCAGGTCGCACACGCTCGGGTCGATGGCGTGCTGCACCGCCTCGGGGATCTCGCCGGCGAGCAGCGGCGACATGGCCATGATCGGCAGCCGGCTGCCCGCGCGGCGCAGTTGCATGCCCTCGTGCAGCGTCGCCACGCCCAATTGCGTCACGCCCGCGCGTTCGCCCGCGGCCGCCATGTCGGCGGCGCCATGGCCATAGGCATCGGCCTTCGCCACCAGCAACACCTCGCGCCCCGGCCCCGCATGCTTGCGGATGGACGCTAGATTTGCGGCGAAGCGGTCGAGGTCCACCTCGACCCATGTGGAGACGGGCATCGGCAGGGCGGCGACTCCCAGGTTGGCATACACTGGCACGGAGTGAAGTCCGCGCATCCTATAGCCATCCGTTCACGCATCGCCAGCGACACGTCCCATGGTGCCCCCGATGAGCCAGCCGCTGCTCGAAGCCCATCTGCGTCCCGATGCGCCCGACCTGCTCGACCTGCCGTGGCAGGTGCCGCTCGAGCAGTGGCGCGAACACTGCCCGCGCGTGCTGGACCTGGAGCGTGGCGTGTCGCGCCACGAGGTGCAGTTCGTGGGCTACGGCCCGCGCGCGTGGGCCATCAAGCGCACGTCGGTGCACGGAGCGGAAAAGGAATACGCGCTACTGGCTGCGGCCGAGGAGCGGCGATTGCCGTGCGTGCGGCCTGCAGGCTGGCTGGTGATCGCCGACGGCGGCGGGACCCGGTCCGGCATGCTGGTGACCGAGTTCCTCGACGGCTCACTCCCCTACCGCACGTTGTTCCGCGCCCGCGGGCTCGAGCGCTACCGCGACCGATTGCTCGACGCCATGGCCGGGCTGTTCGTCCGCCTGCATCTGGCGGGGCTCTACTGGGGAGATTGCTCGCTCTCCAACACGCTCTTCCGCCGCGATGCCGGCGAGTTGTCGGCGTACCTGGTGGACGCCGAGACGTCCGAGATGCACGAGACGCTCTCGGACGGTCAGCGCGAGCAGGACCTGCTGATCCTCGAGGAGAATGTCGCGGGTGAGATGTCCGACCTGGTGGCGAGCGGCGAGCCGCCGCACCCGCTGGACCCGTGGAACACCGGGCGGATGATCCGTGAGCGCTACGCGAACCTGTGGCACGAGGTGACGCGCGAAGAGGTGATCGGGCCGGGTGAGGAGTGGCGCGTACAGGAGCGCGTGCGCGCGTTGAACACGCTGGGCTTCTCGGTCGGCGAGATCGAGCTGCTCGCCGACCCGGGTGGCTCGCGGCTCCGGTTGCGCACCATCGTCACGGATGGCGACTACCACCGGCACCATCTGCACAACCTGACCGGTCTTTCGGTGGAGGAGCGCCAGGCGCGCCAGATGCTCAACGAGGTGCGCGAGCTGCGCGCCGAGATGGCGCGCACGCTCGGTCGCAGCGTGTCGCTGTCGGCGTCCGCCTATCGCTGGCAGCGCGAGCGCTTCGAGCCTGCGGCGGCGCGGCTGGCGGCCGTGGCGAGCGGCGAAGCCGACGTGGCCGAACACTATTGCCAGGTGCTCGAGCACAAGTGGTACATGTCGGAACGCGAGCGGCGCGACGTCGGGTTGAATCTTGCACTCGACGACTACCTGCGCGTCATGCACGCGTCGCGCACGCCGTGATCGCCGTGGGCCCGATCGCAGTCCGCGACCTGGTGTTCGCGGCCGCCGCCGGCATGGCGATCGCCGCGGCGTGCGGACTGCGCGCGTTCCTGCCGCTGCTGGCACTGGGGCTCGGCGTGCACTTTGGCTTCCTGCACGTGGCGCACGGCGGCGAGTGGATCGGCACCACGCCGGCCATCGTGACGCTGGTCTGGGCCACCATCCTGGAACTGGCCGCTGACAAGGTGCCGGCGATCGATCACGCGCTGGATCTGGTGGCCACCGTCCTGCGCCCGCGCGCCGCGGCCACCGCCGCGTGGTGCACGTTCGTGGGCGTGCACCCGGCGATCGCCGTGGCGGCCGCGATGCTGTTGGGCACGGGTGCGATGGGCGTGCACGTGGCCAAGGCGAAAATACGGCTCGGCAGCAGCATGCTGACGCTGGGTGCTGCGAATCCGTTGCTGTCGTTCGTCGAGGACGCGCTCGCCACAGGGCTGTCGGCAATGGCCGTGCTGGCGCCGGTGGCGGCGTTGGTGGGTGTGGGCATGCTGCTGTGGGCGCTGATGCACGTATTCCGGAATCGGCATGGGTGATCAGCTGTTCGACTCCCCCGCCCCCACCGGACTCGACGCCATCTTCCGGCCGCGCTCGGTCGCGGTCATCGGCGCCTCGCGCCGGCCCGGCTCCATCGGTGCGGCCATCTTTCGCAATCTGCTGGCGAAGGGCTTCGAGGGCCCGGTCTATCCCGTCAATCCGTCCGCGCGCGTCGTGCAATCCGTGCTCGCGTACGCGACGATCGGCGACATCCCGGGCGACGTCGACCTTGCGGTCATCGCGATTCCCGCGCGCCAGGTGCTCGCGGCGATAGAAGCCTGCGGCAAGAAGGGTGTGCGCGGCGTGGTCGTGATCACCGCCGGCTTCAAGGAGACCGGGCCCGAAGGCGCCGAACGCGAGGTCGCGCTGCGCGACGCCGCGCGCAAGTACGGCATGCGCATGGTCGGCCCCAACTGCCTCGGCGTGCTCAACACCGAGCAGAGCGTGCACCTGGACGCCACGTTCGCGCCCGCTTGGCCGCCGGCCGGGCCGGTGGCGTTCTCGTCGCAAAGCGGTGCGCTCGGGCTCGCGATCCTCGAGACGGCCGGCGCGCTCGGACTCGGCATGTCGCACTTCGCGAGCGTCGGCAACAAGGCCGATGTCTCCGGCAATGATCTGATCGAGTACTGGGAGAATGATCCCGGCACGGGCGTCATCTTGCTCTACCTGGAATCGTTCGGGAACCCGCGTCGGTTCACGCAGATCGCGCGCCGCGTTGCGCGCACCAAGCCGATCGCCGCTGTGAAGAGCGGCCGCACGCACTCGGGCGCGCGCGCCGCGTCCAGCCACACCGGTTCGCTCGCGGGCGCGGACAACGCGGTGGACGCGCTCTGTCTCCAGTCGGGCGTGATCCGCACCGACACGATCGAGGAGCTGTTTGACGTCGCCATGCTGCTCGCGAACCAGCCGCTGCCGCGCGGCGCGCGCGTGGGCATCGTCACCAACGCCGGCGGCCCGGCCATCATGGCGAGCGACGCGTGCGAGTTCCACGGGCTCGAGCTGCCGGC
>JAYVCN010000481.1:0-9505 GCA_043749875.1 Candidatus Eiseniibacteriota bacterium
CCCCAGGGCGGCCGGTGCGCGCGCTGTGCGCTGCCGGCCCCATCACGCCCGAAGTGACTCGTCGTCACTTCCGACTCGTCCCTCTCCCCACGATCGGGACACCAGCTTCGTAGTGGAAGAAGCGGGCCAGTCGCGGGCTGGGGACTCTGGCGCAGCGGTACCGCGCGAATCGCTGCCGCGTGCGGGCGTCAGCGGGCGCGATGCCCCAGCCGGGGCGCCCTGGGTGACCGGTTGGACGAATCCGCAACACTCTGGCAGTGCCGGTTGGCCCCGCACCCGTCGCGCCCCCGTGGCAGTTCGCCACGCGTGCAATTGCAGCGCGCGGTGTGCGGCGCGGGTGCGGGAACCCCTGCGGCCCGCCGTCGGCGCGCCAGGGCGCCCCAAGCACCGCGGCCACCGCTCAGGTCGAGCAGTGGCCGCGGGAGTGAATCGATCACGGGGCGTTCGCTAGCGCAGGATGAACAGCCGCTGGCTCAGGTTCTGATCGCCGACTCGCCCGGCAACGAAGTAGGCGCCACTGCGCACCGCGCGGCCATCGTCGTCGCGGCCATCCCACGCGAACTCGTGCGTGCCCGCCGAGTAGACGCCGCTCGCCAGGTGGCGCACGCGGCGGCCGGTGATGTCCATGATCGTCAGCTCCACCGATTCGGAGCGGAGCAGCGTCCAGCGCATGCGCGTCGCTCCCGCGAGCGGATCGGGCCGTGGCGAGTTGCTCACCACGCTGGCGTTCGGCGACGCCATCGCGACTCCCGTCAGCTCGAGGTCGGCGTCATCGTCGTCGAGCAGCGCGGTCAGGTTGTGATCGCAGGAACCCGGGAGTCGGTTGATCGCACGGCCCTGCCGGGCGATACGCCTGAACTCCTCGCGCGCGGTACGGCTGCGTGACGAGGCGCCCGCTAGCGACAGTATCCTCGCCTCGGTGGCCGAGACCCAGTCGGCCACGCTCCAGTCCGAGGGCACTCCGCGCATGCCGGCGAGGGACGCCGATGCGTCAAGGCCCACACCATGGCCGTCCGCAGCGGTCACGCCGAGCTCGGCCGCGGACAGGTTCGCCAGCACGGCGGCGAAGTGCCGCTTGGCGGTGGCCGCGTCGCTCGTGTTACGGCCGTGGACGAGCAGTGCGCACAGCCCGTCGGCGGTCCCGCTGTAAGACCACACCGCGGAGCGCTCGTCCACGAGTGCGGCCACCTGCGCGAACGTCGCAGCGTCCAGCGTGGCCCCTCGGTCACCACACGAGCGAGCCCACCAACGCGCCGAAGCGGGGCACATGGCGGTGGTTCTGGGTGCGATGCAGGTGGCAGCGGTGAGCGTCCGGGTGCACGGGGCGTTGGCCGCGCCGCTGACGCTGTCGGTCACGGTGAGCGAGTAGTCACCGGCCGCGGACACGTCCACGCAGGCGGTGCTGGCCATGAAGCCGCCGGGGCCGCTCCAGGCGTACAGGTAGTTGCCGCTCGGGCCGCACCAACGGGTGCTTGATCCTGCACACACGCTGTCGGCGCCGGCGATGGCGCAGTTCGGGCCGGTCGGCAGACTGCTGAACTCGAAGCTGCACGGCGCGCTCCACAGCCCGTTGAAGCCGTCGAATACGCGCAGGGTGTAGCTGCCCGGCGTGCTCGCGATCACGCAGGTGGTCGTGGCCGTGAAGGCATCGGGGCCCGTCCATTGCCATTCGCTGCCGCCCACTGCGCACAACAGGTACCCGCCGTCCACGGCCGTGTGCGTCATGGTGCACTGGCCCGCCGCCTGCGGAGCGAGCAAGGCGATCCCGAGGACCGCCACGAGGGTCGAGAAGACCCGACGCATGAAGCACCCCCCACCACGACCGGCGCACGCACTGGGGGTGGCCGGTCCGTTCGCTCGGCGGGCGCCTCTGCGCCGCACCGTTCGCCCTGCTCCCCACGACCAGGGCGGCGGGTGTCAGAGGAAGAAGCGCGCCACGTCCTTGAGACGGGTGCAGTGGCCCATGCGCGCGTTGCGAGTTGGCGGCAGGCTGTGGGCGATGGCCCAGTCGGCGGGTCGCGCCCGGGCTCGCGTCAGGATTCCGCAACGTCGCAGCGGGTCGCGTCCCGCGTCAGGGCGCGCTGCGCTGCGAACGGACCACACTCGCGGCCACTCCTGCCGCGGCGTTCCGCACGCCGGTTCGCTGCGGCGTGCACGCGATGAGCGGCGGCCGGACTGCTGAACCGGCCGCCGCTCATCGCGTGTGCCTGCTCGGCGCAGAGATTCAGCGCTTCGGACGACCGTCCGGGGTGTCCATCATGTCGTGGTGCATCATCATCGGTTCCATCGAGTCGTGCAGTTTCTTGAACTGCTCGGGCGTGAGCACGGCGCGCGCCTGCATGCGCAGCTCGAACCTCGACTTGAGCCCGTCGGCGTGCAACCTGGCGAGCTTGTCGATCTGCGAGTTCACGGCACCCGCGTCCGGTTTGTCGGCGCGCATCAGCCGGTGCAGGTCCATGCGGGCAAGCTGCATGTCGGCGCGGCGCTGGATCGCCCGGCGCGCGTGCGCCTCGTGCAGGTCGCGCAGCTTGTCACGCTGTGCGTCCGACAGGTCGAGTTGTGCGAGCCGGAGCTGCAGCATGCGCCGCCGTCCCAGCCCAGCGCGGCGCGCGCCCATTCCGTCCCCCATACCCATCCGCATGTCCCCCGGCCCGGGCGGAGGGTGGTTCAGCTGGCCACCCGGCTCCTGCGCATCGTCCATCGTCAGCGAGCCAGTCAGATCGTCGGCGGACGACACATTCGCCGGTACCAGGGCAGGTGATGTCGCCGGCTCAGGCGCCGCGTGTGACGGCTGTTGCGCGCGGGCAGCGAGCGGCGCCAGCAGCAGCGCCAGCGCGAGTGCATATCGAGTGCGATCGATCATCGGGAATGTTCTCCTTCTCTCCCGGGTTCCGCCCGGAGCGTGTGCGGGTCTGGCCCCCCGGGTTCGTCGAGGTTTCGCTCCCTCACCACGCTGCGCCAGCGGTCGCGCTGTTGCGGTGTGAGGTGACGTTCGATGCGAGCGTGCAGGCTGTCGCGCACCTGCGCGAAGTCACCGCGCGTGCGTTCGATCTCGCCGCGGACGGCGTCCGCCTGTTCGGGCGTGAGGTCGAGTATGCGTTGCAAATGCGACACCATCATTCGCGGCGACGGCATGCCGCCCGGCCCGTCCGGGCCGCGGTGGGACATGCGCGGGAAACGCCGCTCGAAGCCGAAGCCATCGTGCTGGGACGATCCGTCGAGCAGCATGTGCCGCGAGAACATCACGCCGCCCATGAAGCCGAGCGACACGCCGAGGCACAGCGCCGAGACCACGGCCACGATCATCGCCACGCGCGTCACAGCGCCACCCCTTCGCTATCCGAACTCGCTGCGCCGCTGGTTCTGTTGTGATCGATGGGCAGCCCATAGCTGCCGTCGTCGCCGAGCAATGTGCTCACCACCGAAGGCTCGTCGTCGATGTTGGCGATGTTCGCGGACAGCAGCGCACTGCCGGTGAACACGCTCATCACGAGCAGGACCGCGGACGCGGCGAGTGCCACCGGGCATGACAGCCAGCGCACCCACGCCGGCCCGGCCGAGCGCGCCGCCAGCCGGGCGCGCACGTGCGCCAGCGTGGCGGCATCGGGCGCGGCGCGCAGCGTGGCCGCGAGCCTGAGCCAGCGGGGTTCGTTCGGGTCGTCGTGCGAGTCGTTCACCGTTCCCACTCCTTCATGATCTCACTCATGTCCTCGCGAAGCGCCGCGAGAGCGCGCGCGAGTCGTGACTTGATCGTCCCCAGCGGCACTCCGAGCGTGCCACACATGTCCTCGTAAGAGAGTCCCAGTTGGTGCCGCAACACCACCGCCTCGCGCTGGTCCGCCGGCAGCCGTGCGATGGCCGCGTCGAGCCGGGTGGCGAGCACGCGTTGGTCCAGCCCTTCGTCCCAGTCGGCCACCGGTTCGAAGCGCAGCGCCGGATCGTCGAGGAGGGCGGGCCCGTCGAGCGATGCAGCCGTGAAGCGCCACCTGCGTAGCCGATCGCGGCACAGGTTGGCGGTGATCCGGAGCACCCACGTGCGCACGCCGCGCTCGCCCCGGAACCCGGGGCCGGCCTCGTGCGCACGCACCAGGGCCTCTTCCACCACGTCCTGCGCCTCGGTCGGATCTCGCAACATGCTCCGCGCCAACGTCGCCATGGGCTCCCCGAATAGTTGGAACAATTGCTCCAAGGCGGCCATGTCCTTGTGGCGCAGGGCGGCGATCAGCTCGCGCTCGCCAGCTTCGGCCAGGTGGATCTCCTATCCGGGAATCTTGACGAACCAGCCCCGCCAAGGTTCCGCGAGGACCACGGTAAACCCGTTCGTGGCCGGGCGGAACGCACACGGTCCCTTGACCGCGTGCGCGGCGGCATCCGAGACTGGCCGCGGCACCGGGCCCCGCTCAAGAGAGGACCGCACTCTTGTTCCCCATCCTGGCCGCGCTGCTCGCCGTCGCCGGGGCGGATTCTTCCGCTTCGCGATCCCCTACATCACCTCCGCCCGATTCCACGCGCATCGTCCGCCGGTTCCCCGCCATCGAAGTGTCCGCGGGGCGCGTGCACGACATGCGTTCGAGCGCCACGGTGCACGTGGTCACCGCCGACGCGCTTCGAGACCTGCCGGTCAACAGCCTGAGCCAGGTGTTCGCGTTGCAACCGGGAGTCGTGGCCGTGGGCGAGGACCTGCACGTGCGCGGCGGCCGCGCCGGCGAGACCCAGTGGACATTGAACGGACTCACGCTCAACGAACCGATGCGTGACCGCGCGCCCGAGATCCCGCTCATGGCGGTGGAGCGCGCCGACCTGCTCGCGGGCGGACTCGATGCCGAGTACACCGGCTCGCTCGCAGGCGTGATCGACCTGAAGACCTGGAACCCCAGCGATCGTCCGAGCGGGGTACTGCGCTGGATGTCGAGCGGACGCTTGGGCACGGCGTACGACTGGCTCGGCGCACGCGCATCGACGCCGCTGGGCGTGGGCGGGCTCGGACTCGTCGGCGCGGGTGAAGCGCGGCTCGATGACCAGTTCCTGCCGCAACGGCTGTCGCGCGGACGCGAGGCGTTACTCGGGCAGCGCTTCGGCTGGCGGAATGACAACCACCTGCTCGGCTGGGGCAAGCTCGCCCCGATCGCGAACCCGCAGGCGCTATCGCTCGAGCTGATGGGCTCGCGCGTCGTGTCGCAGCCGTACGATCCGATGTTCAGCTGGGACGACAGCGTGCTCACCTACGTCCAGTTTGTCCCCTGCGAAATATGCCCGCCCGTGCTCGACAGCATCTTTCCCTATTACCGCGCGTCGGACCACCAGCCCATGACCGAGAGCCGCCGGCTGGTCGCCACGCTGCAGGCGTCGCGACTCGGCCCGCGCGTGCAGTGGCGCGTCGCGACGAGCTGGCAGCATGCCAACGAACTCACCTCGCCCGGGCTCACGCGCGATCCGCGCAATCTGTTCCCGGAGGACAAGCTGCGCTTCGGGCAGGACCAGGACCCCAAGCGCGATCCGTTCCGCGCCTATTCGGGCGATTGGCCCTACTTCAAGCAGTCACGTTCGGACCGCTGGCAAGGCGCGTTCTCGGCGTCCTATCTGCAATCGCCAAAGAGTAGGTTCGAGATCGGCGGCGGCATGTTGTACGACGACGCCCGGTCGTACGAACTCGACAGTGTGCTGCCCACGGACCCGCGCATCGATTCGCTGCGTACCTACCACACGCACGCCCCCGGCGGCTGGGGGTACGTGCAGCATCGCGGCGAACACGAGGGACTGGTGTGGAACACCGGCCTGCGCTTGCAGATGTTCAGCGCCGGCGATGCCACGGCCCCGCTCGGGCGCTCAGCCTCGACCTTCCAGCAGCTGCCGGACGCTCGTGGCACGGGTGCGATCTGGACGCTGTCGCCGCGGATCGGGCTGGCGATGCCGCTGTCCGTACGCGACGCGTTCTCGGCCAGCTATGCGCGCATCCACCAGGCGCCGGGGCGAGACTACCTGTCGGACGACCGGCTGCTCATCTACAGCAGGCGTCCACTTGGCAGCCCGACGCTCCAGCCCAGCGAGCTGCTCACCTACCAGATGGCGTTGAAGCACCTGTTCGACGCGCGCTGGTCGTTGCAGCTGTCGCTGTTCCACCGCGACCTCTACGGACAGATCGGTATCGTCAACGACCCCTACTTCACCGGCACGTTCCGGCCGCGCTATGCGAACTCGGAGTACGGTCACGCCACCGGGTTCGAGGTCGCACTGCTTGCGGGCTCGCGCCCGGGCGCCACGCCGGCCGCGGGCACGCAGTCGATCCTCAAGCGCTTCCTGTCGGGTGAGTTCTCGCTGCGTTACACGCAGATGGACGCCTATGGCAGCATCTCGGGCCCCGACGGCTGGTACTACGGCGCGCCGTTCGGGTTCCGGCCGCTGCCCATCGGCGAGCACCCGCTCGACTGGGACCGCGGGCCCATGTTCGGGTTCGACGCGGTGTGGCGCGAACCGCACGTGTTCACTTTCGCCTGGGTGACCCAGATGGCAGGCGGCGCACGCTGGACGCCGACGAACGACACGCTCGCCGCGGGGGCACCCGGCGCAGGCGGGTCCGGTCCGCCCGGGACATCGCCGAACCTGACCGCGGTGAACTCGCGACAGCTCCCGGGGACCGAGCGCACGGACGTGTCGTTGCGGCTGGAGCCCAGGCGACTGCACGGCGCGCGACTGCTGCTCGACGTGCGCAACCTGTTCGACTCGCGCGGCGAGACAACCGCCAGCGTTGCCGGCTTCCCGAACCCGTTCGTCAACACGCAGCGCGACGACTACGCGGGCTACCGCACGCTCACGGGCAACGGCGGCGGTGCTTACTGGGACCCACGCCTGAACGGCGGCCGCGGCGGCTGGGTGCCGGTGAACGACGCACGGCTGCGGCGGACTCCGCGCAGCGTGCGAGTTGGCATCGAGGTCGGTCTGTAGGGCAGTTGCAGTGCCGTGCCTTTGACTTGCGTACCCGCACGCACGAAAGCGGGGTGGGCAGGGCGCGCCGCAGACGGGCGAGAGCGCAGCGACGGGACCCGTCGAGGATAGCGCCCTGCCCGCCCCGCGGCAGCGGCAGATGTGTGCACCAGCCACAGCGCTGGCGATCACAGCCGGCTCCAGCCGCAGTGCTTGACCAGTCGAACGGTACGTCCATACAGTCGCCCTCTTCGACACCCCATCTGCGACCTCCGAGGACAGAATCGTGCCCATTCGTGGCATCGGCATCGACGTGTGCAAGGTCGAACGCATCGCCGAATCCCTGCTGCGCTTCGGTGAGCGGATGGAGCGACGGTTGTTCACGCCCGGCGAACTGGCGTACTGCCGCGGGTTCAAGGATCCATTGCCGCACCTCGCGGCGCGATTCGCCGCCAAGGAGGCCGCCAGCAAGGCGCTCGGCACTGGCATCGCGGGCGGCGTCGGCTGGACTCAGATCGAGGTCGTGCAGCCCGGAGGGCGCGTGCCCCTGTTGCGGCTCTCCGGCGTGGCGCTCGAGCGCTTCACCGCAATGGGCGCTACGCACTCGCACCTGTCCATCTCGCACGACGGCGGACTCGGCGTCGCGTGCGTGGTGCTGGAGGGCTGATCTTGCGCCTGCAGCGTGTGCTGATCGCGAATCGCGGTGAGATCGCCGTGCGCATCATCCGCACGTTGCGCGAGACCGGACGCACCAGCATCGCCATCTTCAGCGAGCCGGACCGCACGGCATTGCACGTGCTGATGGCCGACGAGGCCTACGGCGTCGGGCCGGGCCCGTCGCGCGAGAGCTACCTGAACCTCGAACGCGTGCTCGACACCGCCAAGCGCGTGCGCGCCGACGCGATCCACCCGGGCTACGGCTTCTTCGCCGAAAACGAGGCGTTCGCGCGCGCGTGCGCCGCAGCCGGTATCGTGTTCATCGGGCCATCCCCCGAGACCATCGCGGTATTGGGCGACAAGCTGGCGGCGCGCAAGGCCGCGCTGGCCGCGGGCGTTCCAGTGGTGCCGGGCTCGCCCGGGCCAGCGGGCTCGCGCGACGAGGTGAAGGCGTTCGCGCGCGAGATCGGCTACCCGCTCATGCTCAAGGCCGCGGCCGGCGGTGGCGGGAAGGGCATGCGCGTGCTGAACAGCGACGCCGAACTCGATGCCGCTTGGGACCTGACGCGCGGCGAAGCGCAAGCTGCCTTCGGCGACGACCGTGTGTTCGTGGAGCGTTTCATCGAGCGTCCGCGCCACGTCGAGGCGCAGATCCTCGCCGACCACACGGGCCGCGTCGTGTTCCTGGGTGAGCGGGAGTGCTCGGTGCAGCGCCGGCACCAGAAGCTGCTCGAGGAGACGCCGAGCCCGGCGTTCGACGCCAGGACGCGCCAGGCGTTCGGCGAAGCCGCGTGCCGCGTCGCGAAGCAGGTCGGTTACGTGTCCGCCGGGACGGTGGAATTCATTTTGGATGAGCAACACCGCTTTTTCTTCCTCGAGGTGAATACTCGGCTCCAGGTCGAACATCCGGTCACCGAGATGGTCACCGGACTCGATCTGGTGGCCGAACAGTTGCGCGTGGCCGAGGGCGACGAGTTGTCGTTCGGCGACCAGCCGCCCGAGCCGCGCGGCTGGTCCATGGAGGCGCGCATCATCGCCGAGGACCCGGCGCGGAACTTCATGCCGAGCGCGGGTCGTATCGAGCGCGTGCGTTTCCCGCAAGGGCCAGGTGTGCGAAACGACTCCGGCATCTACCGCGGCTACGACGTGCCCGTGTTCTACGACTCGCTGCTCGCGAAGCTCGTCGTATGGGGCGCCGATCGTGAGCAGGCCCGCCACCGGCTGGTGCGCGCACTCGATGAGTTCGTGCTCGAGGGCCCGCACCACAACCTCGCGTTCCACGGCTGGCTCGCGCTGCATCCGGAGTTCGCTGCCGGCAACCTGACGACCCGATTCGTGGAGGAGCACTGGCGACCGGACGCCTTGAAGCCAGGACCCGAGGCCACGAACGCCGCCCTGCTCGCCGCCGCACTGCACGAGCGTGCCGAGCGCCTGCGCGTCCAGGTGGGTCGCTGCGAGGATGGTGTTGGCGCCGCGTCGGCGTGGAAATGGGCGGGCCGCGAACGGGGCCGGAGATGAAGCTGTGGGTGACGCTCGAAGGTCGTGAGGCCGAGGTGACCTTCCGCACCGAGGGCGAACACGTCGTGCTCGAGGCTGACGGGCGCCGCATCGAGGCGGACTTCGTGCGCCTGCCGGACGGTGAGGTGTACTCGCTACTGATCGATGGACGCTCGCACGTGGTGCGGGTCTCGCCGACGGCCGAAGGGCTCGACGTGGAGCTGCGCGGTGCGGTGATCCCGGTCGAGGTGAAGCACCCGCTCGAGAAGATGCTGCAGGCTTCGGGAGTCGGGCGCGTTTCGGCGCGCGGTGAAACGGTGCTGGCGCCGATGCCAGGCGTGGTCGTGGCGTTGCGGGTGAAGGCGGGCGACTCTGTACGTGCGGGGCAGGCGGTCGTTGTCGTCGAGGCCATGAAGATGCAGAACGAGCT
>JAYVCN010000482.1:0-3820 GCA_043749875.1 Candidatus Eiseniibacteriota bacterium
GAGACCCGGGACGTGATATGCCGGCTGTTCGGCACCAAACACGATTCTCTCGAGCACCTGCTGGACAGAGTGATGACCGAACACGAGGCCGGGACCGGCGACCGCTTGGTGCACTACGTGACGGGTATGTGTGCCCGGCAGACGCTCAAAGTCATGAAGTCGGAGCACCCTGACCTATTCCGAGACCACCAGTCGGGCGTGGCGCGTGTGGATGCGCAGCTCGGCCGGCTTGAGATGGTGAAGGCGCAGCTGGTGGCAAGCGACCCCTCGCGCATGTCGGACTTCCTCGTTTGGTTCGAGTCCAACTTCATGCGGCGGGCCAAGCCGGTAGAGCGCGAGGTGGCGCGATGATCTCGCGAGAGCTGGCCGGGCAGCTTCTTGACATGGGCGCGCGTATCGGCAGAGGGGTTCGCGCCGACGAACAGCTCGAGGGCAGCGTGGCGCTCCACAACATCCTGGAGCGCCACGACGTCGCCTACCTAGCCGACGAGGTCGGGATGGGCAAGACCTACGTTGCGCTCGGTGTGGTCGCGCTGATGCGGCACTTCAACCCGGGCATGCGCCTGCTTGTTGTGGCGCCCCGGGCCAACATCCAGCGCAAGTGGATAAAGGAGATGTCGAACTTCGTGGCGCACAACGTGCGCTATCCGGACCTGCGCACGCGCAGCTTCGGCGGCCGGCCAACTCGCCCGATGGTGTACTGCGAGAATTTGGCCGGGTTGGCGCGGGCTGTGACGGTCGACCCGGATCGCGACTTCTTCGCGCGGCTCAGCAGTTTCAGCCTGCCGCTCGGCAAGAGCAGCGATGGGTGGAAGGAGCACCGGGACCGGTTGCGCGTTGAGCTGCCCTGGCTGCCCAGCGATGTCTTTGACCTGCGTGACAGGGCCACGTTCAAGCGGAACTTCGCCCATGCGCTGTGCTGCGCAATCCCGAAGTTCGACCTTGTCATCATCGACGAGGCGCACAACCTCAAGCACGGTATTCACAAGGGTGTCGCTGCCCGCAATCAGGTCTTGGCAGGGGCGCTCGGTTACGACCTCGCGCTCGCGGATTCCAGGTTGCGCAGGCACTTGGGACCCCGCGCCGGAAAGTTGTTGCTGCTGTCCGCGACGCCCGTAGAGGAGACCTACACGCACCTGTGGAACCAGTTAGCGGTGTTCGGCCGAGGCGCCGCATTCCCCGAACTGCGCGACTCCGACATGCACGAGGACCAGCGCAAAGCTGCCGCCCGCAAGTTCCTGATCCGCCGCGTCACCCAGATGAGCGCGGGTGGTGAGAAGCTGACCAAGAACCTCTACCGTCGCGAGTGGCGTGGCGGCGGAGTCGAGCGCCATGACGAGCAGATCACCATCACCGATGACCGGCAGCGACTGGTGGTAGCCCTGGTGCAGAAGAAGGTCTCGGAACTTCTTGGTAGCGAGAAGTTCAGCCCTTCATTCCAGATCGGCATGCTGGCCTCCTTCGAGAGCTTCCTGCAGACAGCGAAGCTCACGGCCTCTGATGACAGCGCCGGCAACTTCGATGACGCCGAGCAGACGGACGCCGTCGCGGAGCGGGAGGGCGTGGACGTGGGTACGCTCAATCGGCTCGCGCGTGACTACCGTCTCGAATTCAACGAGGAACTTCCGCACCCCAAGATGGACGCGGTCGTCCAGAGTCTCGAGCGCTCGTGGCGCACGGGAGAGAAAGCGCTCGTATTCGTGCGGCGCGTGGCGTCTGTGCCGGAGCTCAAGCGAAAACTGGACGTGGCATATGACCGCTGGCTGATCGGAAAGCTCGTGCATGAACTGCCGAAGACCGTGCGGTCGAAGTTGGTGGAGTGCATCCGGGAATACCACAAGAAACGCAAAGAGGCATTCGAGAAGGATCGGCGCCAGATTGATGCCATCGATCGCGACGGCAAGCCAGCGCAAACTAGCAGGACTGAGGCCGATACCGGCGGACTCGACACGTTCTTCGCCTGGTTCTTCAGGGGTGAAGGCCCCGGGAAAGTGGCCAGCGGCGCAAACATTCAGCGTCGCTTTATCCAGAAGGGCACCGCCCTGTCGACGTTCTTCATGGACAACCCGGTCATGACTATGCTGGGAGCACCGCCGGGCAGCGTGTTGTCCAGTCTGGCGGTGTACCTCGGTCGTGACGTGGATGCGGTTCGGGATGAGATCAGCAAGGGCGCCAAGGACTTCCTGTCGGGCGGCACCAAGAAGCACCAAGGTAGCGATCGGTTCGCCGCGGCCATGAGTGCTTCATTGGTCATTCTTCAGGAGCATGAGGGCGTGCACCAGCTGCTCGCGCGGGCACTGTATGCCAGCAAGTATGCCGCCAATCGTGAGACCAAGCCGACCAATCAGCAGCCTGACGTTGTCGATTGGCTGGAACACCCAACGTTCTTCAGCGAGTTGGCGCGCCCTGAGCGCGCGGAGCTGCGTGCCGCGCTGTGGCCCGATCCCGACGGCACGACAAATGAAGCAGTCCGCGTGCGCGAACAGGAAGTGCGAGCGCTTCTGCTGTCGATGGCGAGCCGGCTCGGCCATGCCTTCGTTGATTTGTATGTCCTGCTGATGCAGCGGCTCAAGAGCATGGGTCAGGGGGCGACGGAGGCGGAGGGTGAAGCGGCGCAGCTCGACGCCGACCGTGTACACGCCTACCTCGACATGCTGGAGCGACAGCGCACCACGCCCTTGAATCAGCGCGATTGGGGCGCCTTCGACGAGCTAGCAGAGATCTCGGCTCATTTCGGACTTCTCGTGGACCTCAACCTGCCCGAGGCGAACAGTCACGACACCCCGCTGTCCGAATTGCCCAAGAAGCTGAGTGACATGCTGCAGGCACAGCAGCCCGTGGCGGGCATGTGGGGGTCTGTCAGCCCTCGTCTCGTCCGACAGTTCCGCATGCCCGGCTACCCGATGGTGCTGTTCACGACGGACGTGCTGCAGGAAGGGGAGGATCTACACACCTTCTGCTCGACCGTCCAGCACTACGGCATCTCGTGGACACCGTCTTCGATGGAGCAGCGCGTCGGGCGTGTGGACCGGGTCCGGTCGCAGACGGATCGGAGGTTTGAGGCTCTCGGACGCATGCCTACTGGTGACGAGAAGCTGCAGGTGCACTACCCGTACCTTCCGGACACCGTGGAGCTACTTCAGGTCAGGCGCGTGCTTGAACGCACAGACATGTTCCTACGGCTCATGCACGAGGGTTTCCCGACCGGTATGAACGACAGTAAGCGGATCGAGATTGCCTCCGAGCTGCGCCGCCACACCGCACCCCCGGAGCCCTACGGAGGCAAGCTCGAGACAGCATTTCCGGTGCCCGAGTGGGCGCTCAAGGGCTCGGTGAAGGCCCTGATGGTGGGCGATGAACTGGCAAAGCAGATGGAAGCTCGCTTCGAGGCGCTGGCTATCACGGAGCTTCCGGGACTGCGGATTGAGTGGGAGGCTAGCTACCGCGATGGTCGGCTGCTCGGGACTGTGGGGTTGGCGAGCGGGCGTGTCCAGCCGTTCCTCCTGCTGCTCAAGTCGATCGGTGAACGGCCGCTGGTGCGCTGCATCAGCCCGGTCGGCCGCGTCGCAGCCGTGGACCTCGACGGCAAAATTGCAACCGATGCGCGCGAACACGGGCTTCGGTTGGGCGCGATCGAGAACGAGGACGCCAGCTACAATCTCACCGTCGAGCAGGATGTCCTGCTCGCTGCACCGCAGTTTGACGCCGGCCGAGTCGCGGTCATGTTGGAGCGACTCGTACGCGCCGCCGACGAACTCGAGCTGCGCCATCTGGATGAAACCGATCAGCCGCTCACCCAGTTCGAGGCCGACATGCGGAA
>JAYVCN010000483.1:0-3283 GCA_043749875.1 Candidatus Eiseniibacteriota bacterium
TACCGCTCGCCAGCCACTCGTATCTTTATTATCTCGTCACGCCGCTCGCAGGCTTCAGCCTCGCAGCGAGTGTGCTGTTGACGCGGCTCGGCGGTCGCACGCGAATGCCGGCCTCCGCCGGCGTGCTGGTGCTGCTGCTCGTAGCCTACGTGGGCAACGAGGCGTACCAGGTGCACGTCCGCCAGACCCGCGCGGGCGGCGGCATCATCGTGGATCGCGTTGCGCGCGAGAGCACGCTGCTGCGGCACGTGCTGGCGGACCTCCGGCGTGCGCACGTCGTCGCCGGCGATACCATCGCGCTGGTGAGCCCCTACCCGCAGCGCTCGGTCGACGCGGCCCACGGCATCGTGCGGCCCGCGGGCTCGGGGTTCGGCGAGCACGCCTACATCCCGCTCGTCAGTGCGCTGCGAGGCGGCCGCGCGCTCGGCCTGTTCCTGCCCGGCGTGATCGTGCTGGGGATGGGCGACGGCGTGCCGCGGGCATGGGAGCGCGCGCGTGTGTTCCGCTTCGAGGACGACGGACAGCTGAGCGACCTGGGCCGCGGCGCCATTGCACTGGACTCGCTCGCCACGGATTACATCGCCGGCGGGCGCTGGCTCGACGCGAGAGCGGCACTCGAGCGCCTGATCGAGCTCGGGGCCGATGGACCCGAGGTGCGCTGGCGATTGGGGAATGCGCTCGCCCACCTCGGGGACGATGCCGGCGGCTTCGCGCAAGCCCGGCTGTTGCAGGAACGCTGGCCGGATTCGCCGCGTGCGCGCTTGCTGCGCGAGAATGCGGCGCGCGCGGCCGCGGCCGGCGCACCGCCGCCGCACTGAGCCGCGCGAGAGGGGGGGTCGCGGCCGCGCTACTCCAGCCGCACCGAGCCTTCGCCGACGCCCACGTGCACGCGCACGTCGGAACGGCCGTTGCCCGCGGACCACGTCGCGTGCGAACCGATGAAACCGTGGCTCTCGGTGTCCGAGCCGCCGCCGTGGATGCTGGCATCGCCGATGCCGGTCTCCACCGAGACGTGGCCGGCGTGCTTCCTCGGCGAGCGAATCGCGGCTTCGCCCACGCCCAGCTCCACGTCGAGGTCGCCCTCGATGCCCTCGATATTCAACTCACCCACGCCCATGTCGATCTTCACCGCCAGCGAGCGGGGCACGCGCAGCTCGCCCATCACCTTCATGCCATGATTGCTCCACTTGGGATACTTGTGCAGCTTCAAGTGGAGCGTGTTGCCTTCGTCGTAGCTGTCGAGCACCAGCCGGTTCGCCATCTCCTCGCAACGTTCCTCGGAACCGACCGAGCAGCGCACGCGCAGATCGAAGCGCACGTGCGCCTCGTCGCTCGGGATCACCTTGAGCTCGCCGACCGGGAACTCGAGGCGCACGCGCTGGTGTGCGGCGACGGGAAACGTGCGCGGCTCGGTCTCGAGCACGGTGGCGCGCGCGGGTGCGGTGGTGAGCACGCACAGTGTGGCAAGGGTGAGGGCAAGTCTCACGGGGACCTCCATGCAGCGGCTTCGGGGACCGGGCGGGCTTTCAGGGCGCGCCCGGGAAACAGGCGCGAGGATTCCGCCTCAAGGTACGCGGCCCCGACCGGGGAGGTTGCCGCCGAGTGCGGAATCCGCCGGCCCGCTCGCGATCCGCCGACCACAGGTCCCGCACCACCTGAGCGCCCCTGAGCGTCGCGCGTGAGCCGCCAGGAATTCGCGGCGCGCCCGTCCTGGCATGCGCGCCGCACGCACGCAGGCTGGCGGCAAGTCACAGCCTGCGGCTAGGATGCAGGCTATGCCGCTCTGCCCCCAGTGCTCCACGGCCGTGCCCGCGGGCTCTCGCTATTGCCCTCGCTCCGGCGACATTGGGTTGCTCGTCGGCCCATCGTTCCACGTCTCGCTCGGCGGGCGGCCGGCGTTGTCGCTGTTGCTGGACGAATAGCCGCGCCTCGTCGCCACGGCCGCGATGTCGCCCACCGTCCTCGCACTGGTGCTCGGCTCCGCGGTCATGCACGCGACCTGGAACCTGTGGACCAAGCAACTGGGACCGGGCGTGCGCAGCGCTTCGTTGCTATGGCTGCTCACCGCCATCTCATCGGTGTTCTACGCACCGTTCGTGTGGGCCCTGCTGGCGCGCGGCGGCTGGCGCCCGGATGCGAACGCGTTGTGGCTGATCGCCGGCAGCGGCGTGATCCACGTCGGCTACTTCGTGCTGCTGCTGCGCGGCTATCGCAGCGGGGACCTGTCGCTCGTCTATCCGCTCGCGCGCGGCACCGGGCCGCTGCTCGCGACGGCGGGCGCGGTGTTCCTGCTCGGCGAACGCCCAACGCCATGGTCCGTGACCGGTGCGCTGCTGATCGCGACCGGCGTGTGGGTGACGACCTCCGGCGGCGCGGGCTCATGGCGCGGCCGCATCGGCCCCGGCGTGTGGTACGGACTCGCGACCGGGGTGTCGATCGCGGTGTACACGTTGTGGGACGGCTGGGGTGTTAAGCGCGTAGGCGTACCGCCGTTGGTGTTTTACTGGGGCGGCGAGGTGGTGCGCGTGGCGTTGCTTTCCCCCGTCGCACTGCGGGCACCGGGCGACATCGCCGCGCTGTGGCGCGCGCAGCGCCCGCGCGTGCTCGGCATCGCGCTGTTGAGCCCGTTGAGCTACATCCTTATCCTGCTCGCGCTGCGGCACGGCGATGTCGGTCACATCGCGCCCGCACGCGAGCTGAGCATCCTGATCGGCGCGTGGCTCGGGCAGCGCGTGCTGGGCGAGGGTGATCGCACGCGGCGGCTGTTCGCTGCCGCGGCATTCGCAGGTGGAGTCGTGGCGTTGGCGCTGGCCTGAAACGGGGACTTGAATGGCATTGCTCGATGTCGAACGCGAAGGCGCCGTGGCACGCGTGTGGTTCAACCGGGCGGACGTGCACAACGCGCTCTCGGCCGAACTCGGCGGGGAACTGGTCGCCGCGCTGGCGAGCCTGCGCGATGACGCGGCCTGTCGCATCGTCATGCTCGGCGGGCGCGGCCCGTCGTTCTGCGCCGGCGCCGACATCGGCGTCATGAAGGCGTCGGCGAATGCCTCATACGAAGCCAACCTCGCCGAGGCGCAGCGCTTCGGTGCCATGTTCGCCGCGGTCGCCGAGTTTCCGAAGCCCGTGGTGGCTCGCGTGCACGGCGGCGTGTACGGCGGCGGTGTGGGCTTCTGCTGCGCGTGCGACATCGTGGTGGCCAGTGACGACGCGAAGTTCGGCCTCACGGAGGTGAGGCTCGGCATACTTCCGAGCTTGATCAGTCCCTATGTGATTCGCCGGC
>JAYVCN010000484.1:0-4448 GCA_043749875.1 Candidatus Eiseniibacteriota bacterium
TGTACCTCACAGCGCACCCATTCCTGAAAAGCATGATCGGGCTGGCGACCGTGGCGGGGGTGTCGCAGTTCGTGTTCGTGCAGTGGGTGGCACCGTTCCTGTCCGAGTTCCCCGAGTTCGTCACCACGTCGTACTGGGCGCGCAGCCGCGGCAAGGGCGGGATGGCGCTCATGAACATGGCCTCGAGCAACATCAACCAGTGGACCGTGCTCGCGGCGATGATCCCGATCGTGTACTCGTGGTCGCTCGGGCATGTCGCCAGCGTGCCGCTCGGGCCGCACCGCACCGAGGTGCTGCTGACGCTGTTGCAGGGCGCGCTGGGCGTGGTATTGCTTGCGAACTTCGAGTTCCAGGCCTACGAAGCGCTGGGTCTGCTGCTGTTCTGGGGCGTCCAGTTCGCGGTGCCGGACTCGCGCGTCGTGATGTGCTGGGCGTATGGCGGGTGGCTCGGCTTCGAGCTGCTGTCGGGACTATGGCGCCCGGGCCGGCTGCGTGCGTTCGCGGTGTTCCCGAGCCTGTGGCGCGGACACGGCCGGCCGGCGTGAGCTAGCTGCGGCCGAAGCGTCCGCGCAGCGAGCGTCCGAGTTCGCCGACCATCGCCAGTTCCTGGACCCGCAGCAGGCGCAGCCCGATCAGCAGCACGCCCAGCGACAACACGCCGCCGCCGGCCACGACGCCCGCCCGCAGCAGCACGCCGCGCGTGGTGATGTCGCCGAGCGCGTGCAACGCCACGGCCAGCAGGACCGCGGTGACCGCACTCGCAGCGAGGATGCGCACGAGCGCGTTCGCCATCCGCCGGCCGTCGATGCCGCCCAGGCGCGCGCGCAGGCCGAACGAGAGTTGCGCCAGGTTCATGAGCGCGGTGGCCGAGGTGGCGAGCGCCAGCCCGCGATGCGCCAGCCCGAGCCGGGCGAGCGGCCCCACGAACAGCAGGTTCAGCACCAGGTTCACCGCCACCGCCACGAACGTGGCGCGCACCGGCGTTCGAGTGTCGCCGAGCGCGTAGAACGCGCGCGTGAAGATCCCAACCGCCGCGAACGCCGGCAGCCCGATGCAGTACATGACCAGCGCGTCGCCGGTGGCGATGGTGTCGGCGGCGTGGAAGCGGCCGTGCTGGAACAGCAAAGCCAGAATCGGTCGCGCCATCACCGCGAGGAACAGCGCCGAGGGCACCGTCAGCAACAGCACCAGCCGCACCGACTCCGAGAGCGTCGCGCGCACGGCCGGCATGTCGCGGCGGACCGCGGCGCGCGAAAGTGCCGGCAGGCTGACGGTGGCCACCGCCACGCCGAACAGGCCGATGGGCAGCTGCATGAGGCGAAACGCGTACTGGAGCCACGACACGCTGCCCTCGCGGAAGCTCGCCGCGATGGCCTGGCTGACGAAGATGTTGAGTTGCGTGGCGGCCAGCCCGACCGTGGCCGGCAGCATGAGCGAGGCGACGCGGCGCACGCCCGGGTGCCAGTTCGGGACCTCGGGCCGCAGCCGGAACCCGAGCCGGTGCAGCGACGGCAACTGGCAGACGAACTGCAGCACGCCGCCCAGCACCACGCCGAACGCCATGGCGGTGATGATCGGCCAGCCGATGGCGCGGCACACCGGGATCAGCGCCAGCCCGAACACGATCATGCCGAGGTTCAGGAGCGCGGGCGCCAGCGCCGGCAGGAAGAACACGCCGCGCGCGTTCAGCATGCCCATGGCCGCCGCGGCCAGCGCCACCGCCGGCAGGAACGGCAGCATGATGCGCGTGAGCGTCACGGTCAGCTCGAGCTTGCCGGGCACGGCGCGAAAGCCGCCGGCCAGCAGCCCGATAAGCTGCGGTGCGAAGATCCAGCCGATGGCGCACAGGCAGACCAGCACCGTCAGCAATGTCGCCATCAACTGGCGGCCCAGCGCCCACGCCGCCTCGTCGCCCTGCTGCTCGCGCCACTGCGTGAACGTCGGCACGAACGAGGCGCTCATCGCGCCCTCTGCGAACAGGTCGCGCAGCAGGTTCGGGACTCGGAACGCCATGTTGAACGCGTCGGCGGCGGTGCCGGCTCCGAACAGCGCCGCGAACACCTGGTCGCGCAGCAAGCCGAGCACGCGCGACAGGAACGTGGCGGCGCTCACCTTGCCGACGTTACGCGTCACGCTCGTGGCCGGAGCGTCGCCTGGCGCGCCGCCGTGCATGGGTGACGCCTTTCCCGCCGGCGGCCGACCCGTGGACTCAGCCACGCAACGGGCACCGATTTCGCGGGGCGACGGCCGTCGTGCTAGCTTGCGCCCTCATGTTGACATTCCTCGCCGTGGAACCCGTGCTCACGCCGCTGCAGGCCTTCGTGCTGGGAGCCGTGCAGGGCCTCACCGAACTGTTGCCCGTCTCGAGCAGCGCCCACCTGTACCTGGTGCCGACGCTGCTCGGCTGGCCGTACGCGGGCGTGGCGTTCGACGTGGCGATGCACGCCGGCACGCTGCTGGCGCTGGTCGTGGCGTTCTTCGGCGACTGGCTCAAGTTGTTCCGCGAGGCTGTCGGCCAGGACTCGGTGCTGCGCACCGATGCGCGCAATGCGCTCGGCATGATCCTCGTGGCCACCGTGCCGGCGCTCGTGGCCGGCAAGGTGATCGGTGAGCTCGAGGACAAGCTGCGCTCGGTGCCGCTGCAGGCCTCCATGCTGCTGATCTTCGGCGTCCTGCTGTGGCTGGCCGACAAGTTCGCCGGCCCCGGCCGCGACGAGCGTGCGCCCGGCTGGGGCACGGCGCTTGGCGTGGGATTCGCCCAGTGCCTGGCGCTGGTGCCCGGCGTGTCGCGCTCCGGCATCACCATGACCGCTGGCCGCGCGGCCGGCCTGTCCCGCCTCGCGTGCGCCCGATTCTCGTTCATGGTGTCCATCCCCATCACGCTCGCGGCGGTGCTGTACACCGGGCTGCTCAAGTCCCGCCACCTGCTGGCCGAGGTGCCCGCGAGCACGCTGGCGATCGGCGTGTTGAGCTCGGCCCTGTTCGGCTTCCTCGCCATCCGCTTCATGCTCGGCCTGTTGCGAAAGACCGGGCTCGGCGTGTTCGCGGCGTACCGCGTCGTCCTGGCGCTCGGGTTGTTCGTGTGGGCCGCGAAACACTGAGCACTACGCGCTGCCCGGCGGACGCGTGACGCGGTCCCGGAAGTAGCGGTTGATGCGGTCCCGCAGATGCAGCCGCGCGCGGTGCAGCCGCGACTTGACGGCCGCGACGCTCAGGCCGAGTTCCTGCGCCACGTCCGCATTCGACTGCTCCATGATGTCGCGGAGCACGAACACCTCGCGCTCGCTCACCGGCAGCAGGGCGACTTCGCGTCCGAGCACTTCGCGGGTCTCGCCGTCGAGCAGCTCCTCGAGCGGCTGCGCCGACCAGTCCGGGATGGCCAGGGGCTCGGCGTCCGTCTGCGGGCCCTGCGACTGCTCGTAGGACACGTGTCCCGGGCGGCGGCGGCGCAGCTTCATGAGGCTCGCGTTCGTGGCGATACGGTAGAGCCAGGTCGAGAACGTGGATTCGCTTTTGAACCTGGGCAGACCGCGGTATGCGGACAGGAACGCGTCCTGCAGCGCCTCGGCCGCGTCCTCGTCGTGCCTCAAGATCTTCGTGCACAGGCGGTAGACACGGTCGCGGTACCGGCGCACGAGCTCATCGAAGCCGCGATTGTCGCCCGCGTTCGTGATCGCGACCAGTTCGGCGTCTGTGCGTTCTGCGTAGTCCACGTTCAGCCCTCGCTCCCGGCCCTGCGAGATGCAGGCGCCCGCGCCGCCGCTGGCTCGCGAGCCCCCGGCACGACATGGCCCGCGACAGTTCCTGATCGTGAGTCATACACGATTTCTCCCGCGAGCGCCGTGAGTCGCGGGCGTGCCAGGGCGAGCGCGTCAGGCGTCGCCGCGTGCAGGTCACGGTCCCACACCACGAGGTCGGCCGGGGCACCCGGTTCGAGCCTGCCGCAGCCGAGTCCACCGCCCGCGAGAACGGCCGGCACCCGCGTGTAGCCGGCGAGCGCCGCGTCCAGCGGGATCGCCTGCGCGGGCTCGAACGGCACGCCGTCCGCAGCCATGCGCGCCACCGCGGCCGCGAGGCCGAGCCGCGCGAGCGGCGGCTCCACCGGGGCGTCCGAACCGAACGCCAAGCGCGCGCCGGCGGCGAGCAGCGACCGCCACGGGTAAGACATCCGGCAACGCGAGCCCCATGCGCGGCGCGCCACCGCGGCGTCGGTCGTGGCGTGCTGCGGCTGCATGCTGGCGGCCACGCCGAGGACCGCGAAGCGCGGCAGGTCGGCGTCCGACAGCAACTGCACGTGCTCGATGCGCGGCGGCAGGCCGAGCTTCATGAGCGCCCCGTGGTGCACCGCGATGGCGTCGAGCGCGTGCCGCACGGCCGCGTCGCCGATGGCGTGGATCGCGACGGAGAATCCTGCCGCGGCGGCCTCGCCCACCGCGCCGGTGAGTTCG
>JAYVCN010000485.1:0-4402 GCA_043749875.1 Candidatus Eiseniibacteriota bacterium
GCCAGCACGGCGGCGGCATGTTCGGGGCGCGCGCAACACAGCAGCGCCCCTTCGGCCAGCGTGATGGAGGGATCGACGCCCAGGACCTCGCAGGCGACCCGCACTTCGGGCGGCAACGGGATACGCGCGCGCTCGATGCGAATGTCGTGGCCGCACGCCCTGGCGAACTCGACCAGGCCCCCGAGCACGCCGCCCTCGGTCGCATCGTGCAGCGCGGTCACGCCGCGCTCGCGCACGCCGGCGCGTAACGCCGCGCGGCAGTCCGCCACCACGCTCACCTTGCTCTCGAGCGCGCGCAGTGTGGCGAAGCCCTCCTCGTCCACGTGCTGGCGCAGCCGCTCGGGGCACAGCCACGCCACGATGGCCGCGGTCTCGATGGCGCAGCCTTTTGTCACGATGATGCGATCGCCGGGCCGGGCCATGCCGGGCGTGACGTAGCGGCCTTCGTCGCCCACGCCGATCAGCGTGGCCGCACCGAGCACGCCCTCGCTGCATCCTTCGTGGCGGCCGGTGTGCCCGGTGATCACCGCCACGCCGAGCTCGGTCCACGTGTCGCTCATCGCACGCCAATAGCGCGCGAAGTCGTCATCGCTGAATGAGGGCGGCAGGTTGAAGTCGACGCTCGCGTACGCGGGCGGGATGCCGGTGGTCCAGATGTCCGACGCCACCAGGTGGCAGGCGAGCCGCGCCGAACGCTCGAGGCCGAGCGCGGGGATCACCGACAGCGGATCGGTGGTCACCGCCATCACGCGCCCGGCGCCGATGCGCACGATGGCAGCGTCGTGCCCGGCGCGTGGTCCCACCGTCACCTCGGCGCGCGCGGCGCCCAGGTGCGGCGCGATGAACCGCGCGAATGCGTCCGGCGAGAGCTTCCCGAGCGGTGCGGCCGCCGGATCCATCAGTCGAGCGCCGGAGCGTAGATCAGCGCGTTCAGGAGCAACCGCTCGGTATTGCGCCAGTAGGCGCGAAATAACACCGGCCCGGTGAGCATCACCACATGGCCATCACCGTTGGGTTCATCCACGGCGAATGCCGTGTGCGCCAGCCGCCGCTCGGTCTCGGGCCACGTCCAGCCGGTCACGGTGAGCGGCGTGCGGTCGAAGCGCAGCGCGTTGGCGCCTTCCTTGGTCGGCGTGAGCAGGGTGCTGCCCTGCAGCATCACCGGAATGCGACCCTCGCCATAGCCCCAGGTGAGCCAATGCTGCGGGTCGGGCGTGGCCCAGAAGATGGAACCGGGAATGAACTGCGGCCGGCGCGAGGCCTCGGACGCCGTGCTGTCCGGATCGGGGATCTCTTCTTCCTCCTTGTCCTTCTTCTTCACCGGCACTCCGACCACCTTGCAGCTCGACAATCCGACCGCGGCGAGCGTCGGCAGTTCCGCCGCGTCGTCCAGGCACACCAGCGTGCCACCGCGGGTCACCCAATCTTTTACAGCCGCGACGCCGCCCCCGAGCGCTGACGCCACGCCCGGACCGCCGTCGGGGACGACGATGATGTTGTAGCGGTCGAGTTCGATGCCGCCGATGCGATCGGCGCGCACCGCGGTGAAGCGCACGCCGAGCCGGCGTTCGAGCAGGAACCACAGCCAGCCGTAGGCTTCGGCCGACACCGGCCCGTCCACGACGACGGCGATGTTCGGCTTCTTCAGGCTCACGATATTCTCAGAGCCCACGCCCGTGTCGCCGCGATCGGTGAACGCGGTGTTGACCGCCAACACCTTCACGCCGCTCGAGCGCGCGAGTTGCGCCACGCGCCGTTGCAGCGAAGCGTCGTTCCGCTCGACGCGCGCGATGAACGAGCCGCGCGGGAAATCGCGGCCCTCTGCGCGCAGCGGGTGCGCGGCGGTCGCGACTCGGTAGCCTTCTTGAAGTAGACGCAGCGTCAAGCGCGCCGCGCCGTCGCCCTCGCAGCTCCAGACATACGCCGTGTTCGCCACGCCGCCTTCGACGCCGCCGCGCGCGTCGAACACCACCGCACCGTGCGTGTCGTGCATCACCAGCGGGCCGATGCGCGAGATGCGCGCCGTGAACGGCACGCCCACCGCCATCGAGTCCGGCAGCACGTCCACCGACTCGTCGGGCGTGTTGGGATCGGGCTCCGCCAGCTTGAAGCCATCCGCAGGCAGGTCGCTGACCGCATACGTCGGCACGCCGTACGACAGCGGCAGCGCCCACGAGGTGATGTCGTAGAAGCTGTACGGCTCGTTCGGAGCGTGCCGGCCGCGATGCACATTGCGGGCATACTTCGCCAGCTCGGCGCGGGCGAACGCCGAGTCCACCGAGCGGTCGGCCTCGATGAGCGCGCGCGCGATGCGGCTGCCCGGCTGCGCCAGGTCCACGACGAACGCACCGTTCGCAAACGTGTGCGCGGCCGCGGCATGCTGTGCCGGCGCGGGCGCACCCGCGCGGTCCAGCCCCTTGCCGGCAACGGGCGCGGGCTTGGACGCTTCGTCGGCCCACACCGCGCGTGCGGCTCTCGCAGTGAACGACTCCTGCACCCACTGCACCTCGACGCCCGCGTATTGCAGATTCTCGGCCAGCGCCGCGGCGCGCAGGCGATCGGTGGCGTCGAGCACGTACGCGCGTGGGCCGTCCTTCGATGGCGTGCAGGACGTGCGCGCGAAGCTGGCCATGTCGGCGAGACGCGACTCTTTGAACCGCACAGCGGTCTCGACCGTAGCCAGCGAAGCGACAAAATGTCGTGCCATTCCATCGCGTAGCGTCACCACGGTCTCGTCGTCGCGGCGGAACGCCAGGTTGCCGCCGCCGTCGGTCTCGTAGGTCATGCCGATCGCACCCTGCAGCGTGGGCCACACGTCCCAGTAACCCGTGGCGTGGAAGTCGAACACATCGCGCACGTAGTACTCCCAGCCGTAGCGATCGAACGCGGCGGCATTGCCGCGCCCGAAGCGGTCGACCCACTTCCGGTAGTCGGTGAGCCCGAGCATGTGGTTCGTGGGCTCCGAGGTCGGCGGGAAGAAGAACGACGCGGTCTGCCCGTGGTGGTCCACGAACACCTGCGGCCGCCAGTGGCGGATCTCGCGCGACATCTGCCGCGACTCGGGCTGGCTCATGGCGAGCGCGTCACGGTTGGGGTCGAACTGGTAGTGCGTGCGGCGGCCGCCGATGCCCCACGGCTGCGAGCGCTGCTGCTCGAGCGCCCAGTGCTCAGGATTGCCCTGGCCATGCGCGTTGATCCAGGTGACGAAGCGTTCATGCCCATCCGGATTATGCGCCGGGTTGATGAGCACGACCGCGTGCTTCAACAGTGACTGCGTGAGCGAGTCGTCGCCCGCCACGAGCTGGTAGACCACCTGCATCATGGCCTCGAACGACGCCGACTCGTCGCCGTGGATGCTGTAGTTGAGCCACACGGTCACGGGCAGCTCGCGCGTGAGGCGCTCGAGCTCGCCAGCACTCACGCCACGTGGGTCCGCAAGCCTTGCGTTGCCGTCGCGAATCGCATCGAGCTTGGCAAGATTTTCAGGCGATGACACGATGAATAACGAACGCTCGCGCGACTCCACCGTGCGGCCGAACGGCTCCCGCTTCACGCGCTCGGGGCGCGCGCGCTGGATGGCGTCAAGCACGTGCTCCATGTTGCCGTAGGTGGTGTGGAACGTGCCGGGCTCGTAGCCGAGCACTTCGGCCGGCTTGGGCACACCGGCGTGGTAGGGGCCACGCGCATAGAAGTCGAACGTGACGGGGGCGGCAAGCGCTTCGAACGTAGCGAAGCCAAGGAACAAGGCGCACGCGAGCGCACCAAGCGTGAAGTGACGCAGGCGGCAACGACGCACGCGGCATCCTCCGGGGCGTAGGGAGTTCGGCAAGGCGAGTGGGAAAGCGGGCAGTGTACGCGAAGGGCGGGCCGGGAAGCAGGAGCGGTGCGAGGCGCTCGCCCAACCGGTTTAACCACCCGCGCCCGGCCGCAGTTTCACGGTCGGGCGCGGGGGTCGGACTGGGGGAGTCCGTGTGCTTGGCCGGCTCAGCTCACGCCGGCATGCTGAACTTCACGATCGCGAACGTCGCACCCTGCGGATCCGCCAGCACCGCGAAGCGGCCCATGCCGGGAATATCCGTCGGGGGCACGTAACTCTTCCCACCGAGCGTGGCCGCCTTGGCAGCTGACGCGTTCACGTCGGCCACCGCGATGTACGGCAGCCAGTGCGAAGGCGCGGGCGCGTCCTTGGGCATCTGCATCATGCCGCCCGCGGGGCCGTCTGCCTTCATGAACCTCGTGTGCATGCCGCCGCCCATCGTGGCGGGCATCTCATGGTCCTGGACCTTCCAGCCGAACAGCGCCGGGTAGTACTGCTTCGCCACCGCGGGGTCCCTGGCATTCAGCTGTGTCCACGTCAGCGAACCGGGCTCGTGCAACACGCCGACGCCGATACTGTTCTTTG
>JAYVCN010000486.1:0-3867 GCA_043749875.1 Candidatus Eiseniibacteriota bacterium
CCCAGGAGTCCGCCGCCGCGCATCACGAACACGTCCGGGTGACCGTCGTTGTCGAAGTCACCCTGCACCAGATTCACGCCGCCCACCAAGCCGTCGAGCCCGGCCGCCGTCGTGCGGTCGCTGAACTGCCCATTCGCGTCGTTGTGGTAGTAGCGCAACTGGTCGCGGTCAGGGTCGAGACCGAAGGACGACGTCATCACGTCGATATACCCGTCGCCGTCGAAGTCCTCGAGGACGCAGCCACCGCCCAGGCCGGAGGTCGCGAGACCGAGTGCGGGCGCCACGTCGAGGAAGCGGCCCATGCTGTCTTCGGGGGCGAATACCTTGGGGTCGATCCGCCATGCCTGCGGCACGCTGTCGGGGTATTGCCCCAGTGCCATGGCTGCGACGTTGTAGAGCCAGCGATCCGTCATGTTCCCCGGGCTCTCGCTGAGGAGCTCGCGATACTCCACGAGCGCGTCACGCGCGCCCGACTGGGCCGAGTGCATGCCCGTGCCGCGGATCGGCAGCAGGCACGACTGCGACGTGTGGTGCATGACACAATTGTCCTGTTCGCCCCGGCGCAGACAGGCGATGGCCAGGTACTCGCGCACGAGGCGATACAGCTGGTGGTCGTCGGCGAGCGAGGGCTCGCGGCCGATCCCCTGCTTCACCTCGCGGAAGCGCTGCTCGGCACCGGCGGCATCACCGTGGACGAGCAATGAATAGCCTTCGCCCGCCTCGAGCAGCAGTCGGCTGCGCGAGTCCCGTGGCGAATGGACGTGCCGCAGGTAGCGCGCGAGATCGAGATCGGGCTGCTGGGCGACCAGCCGGCCGTCGAAGCCTCGCCCCAGTTTCGACAGCGTCGCGACCATGCGGCGGGTGCCCTCGCCGCGCGGGTCTCGAGCCTGCTGCGCTCGGAATCCCACGGCGAGGACTGCCGCGAGGGTCACGACTGCCCACCGCGTCGCGCGTCGCGCCGGCCATTCGATTCCGTGCATTCTCATGGTCGGGTCAGTCGCGGCGAACGTGCTACACGACCTTGAACTGCGACATCATCGCGTGGTCCTCGTGTTCCAGCTTGTGGCAGTGGAACACGTAGACGCCGGTGAGGTCGGCGAACTTCATGATCACGCGAGCCCTGCCCCAACTGGGCACCAGCACGGTGTCCTTCCAGCCCGCGTCGCCCGCCGCGGGGGCGCTGCCGTTGATGTCCACAATCTGGTACTGCACATCGTGGACGTGCAGTGGATGCGCCTGACCCGACCGGTTGTCGAATGTCCACAGCTCGGTGCTGCCGAGCGTGGGGACCGCGTCGATGCGGGCAGGGTCATAGAGCTTGCCGCCGATGCTCCACTGATTGCGGCCATTGGCATACATCTTCTCGAGCGTGAACGTGCGCGACTTGCTTGCCGCCGAGGTCGGGATGCGAGTCACGGTGCGCAGCGTGGTTGGAATGGAGCTGTTGTCCACTTCGTCGCGCGCCACGTCGAAGCGCATGAGATCCACCGAGGAGGAGGTGCTGTAGCCGGAATTGTACGAGTCGCGGTAGCTATAATTGCACTGGGAGTCGCCATTGCGGAGCGTGAGGCTCGTGCCGATGGCGTACTGGGAGAAGTCGATGATCACGTCGATGCGCTCGGCCGGCGCCAGCGTGATGCTGGTGCGCGAGGACGGCGCGGACAGCAGACCGCCGTCGGAGCCGATCTGGACGAACGGCTTGCCGCTGCTCAACGACAGCGTGTACACGCGAGCGTTGGAGCCATTCAGGATGCGGAACCGCATCTTCCGCCGCGCGACCTGGAAGTAGGGCTGGATGACGCCGTTCACCAGCATGGTGTCACCCAGGAACCCCTCATCGATGGTGCGGTCGTCGAGCGTGTAGCTCAACGAGCCGTCGGTGTTGAACAGCCGATCCTGCAGCACCAGTGGCACGTCGTTCACGCCGTTGGGAAGCGGCAGCGCGTCCTCGGTCGCGTCCGACATGAGATAGAAGCCCGCCAGTCCCATGTAGACGTGGCGCCCGGTCACGTCGACCGCGTGGTCGTGGTACCAGAGCGTGGTGGGGAGCTGGTTGTTCCGATAGGTGTAGTCACGGGAGGCACCGGGGGCCACGAGGGCATTCGGGTGACCGTCCGAGTCCGGTGGCGTGTGCCCACCGTGCAGGTGCGTCGAGATGCTCTCGGGCAGGTTGTTGATCTGGTGCACGACCACGCGGCGGCCGGCCCGCGCCTTGATCGTGGGGCCAGGGTAGGCGCCGTTGTAGCCCCAGATGGTGGTGAACTTGCCCGGGATGATCTGCTGCTGCGCGACCGACTGAGTGAGCGTGTAGTAGTCGGTGGTCGCGTCGGTGGAGGTGGGCGAGAGCACGGGCGGGATCGCGAGCGGGAGCGTGAACGCGCTGACGCCCGTGCCGCCGGAGCCATAACCCCCCGAGCTGCCACCGCCGCCCCATGCCTTGGAGAGCTGCGGGAACGCCATCATCGCGCTGCTGGCAAGGCCAAGCTTGAACATCTCGCGTCGCGTGAGTTTCATGGACTCCTCCGGCCATCCTGGTGGACCATCGCAGCTCGCTCCGTGGCTGCGTCGGGCAGACCTGACGCGCCTGTTCTTCCTGAGAGGCAAACTCTTCACAGCAGCTTCCATGCCACTGGTTCAGTGGTGAAAACCCGTCCGCGCGACCCGCTCGACCATGACTTCAGAACGAGTTTCACGGTTGGACGAAGCTGTCCGCCCCGCGAGCTGTCCGTGGGTGGGCAAGAACGGACCGCCGCGCCGGCCGCCGACACGAAAATTGTCCGCATGCCAAGCCATCCCGAAGCTTACGCGGCGGGTGCTGGGATGGTCGGCGAAGCGGGATCCTCGGGTGCTCGGTTGGCCGCGGTCGGGGCGCTCGGAGCGCCCTCGGGCATTGTTTCGCCTCCGCGCCCGCCGCTATGCTATCTCGATACCGTCCGGCATCCCCCAGAGATCTCGACGGAGTTGGCTGACCTTGCGCGTATCCGTGGTCGTTTTCGTGCCCGTCCTCTGCGTCTCGCTCACGCTGGCGGCCAGTCCGGCGCACGCGGTGCTCGACGTGGAGAACCACGGCCCGCAGCTCACGGCCGGCAGGTTCGCCATGCGCATCACCAACATCGGCGTCATCGGCAACCCGTTCCGGGACAGCGGGCGTTCGTTCGACCCGTCGTTCGAGTTCCCGCGCGGCAGCGGCGACGAGATGCTCAAGTCGGGCGCGTTGTGGGTCGGGGCCGTGGACGCCTTTGCTATCCGCCGAGTCTCGGGCGGACCGATGCTGGAGTGGCGGCCAACGCTCGATCCCAACGATCACGTGCGTGAGGCGTACGCGGGCGCGCCCGGTACCCGCCGGTTCTTCGACGACGACGGCGACGGGCGGATCGACGAGGAGTTCCTGGACGGGCGCGACGACGATGGGGACGGTGAAGTGGACGAGGACCTCGGCCTGTTCGCCACGCAGACGCTGTTCGCACGCTACACCGACGACCAGCCGCAAGCGGTGGAGTTCACGTATGCGAACGGCGAGCGGCACGTGCCGATGCACCTCGACGTCAAGCAATCGGCGTTCGCCTGGAACACGCCCGGATACGATGGCGTCGCGGGCTTTAAGTTCGTGATCACCAACCACGGCGCACTACCGGTCACCGACGTCATGCTCGGGTTCAATGCCGACCTCGATGCCAGCGCCGCCGGTTCCGCGGGCGGACATCTCGACGACCTCGCGGCACCGGTCGAATACCAACAGCTGTTCTTTGATGGCACGTCCCGAGTCCCGACGGTCGCCCTGCACCTGCCCCTCTCGGACCCCATCCCGTACTTCAAGGACTGCTTCTCCACACTCTCGGGAGCGTGGCCGGCGATCGTGGACTCGCG
>JAYVCN010000487.1:0-2874 GCA_043749875.1 Candidatus Eiseniibacteriota bacterium
CTCGCCCAGGAGGAACTGCGCCGTGCCGAGGTCCTTCTCGAGCCGACGCATGAGCTTGTCGTGGTGGCGCAGCTCGGGCACCTGCACCAGCAGCGCGCGCGCGCGGGTGTACTGCTCGATCGCCTGTTGCATGCGTGCCGGGGTGCGCTCGCCGTCGTAGAGCACGGCCGACGACTGGAGCATGAGCGATTCGGCCTCGCGATACGTCGAGCGAACCTGTGCGAGCGGCATCGAGCGGCCGGTGCCGAGCCACCAAGCCACGCACAGCAGCGTTCCCAGGAACACCAGCGTGGTGCCCGCCACCAGCCGCCGCCGGCCACGCGACCAGCGCTGCACCTTGCGCACGAACCCGGGGCCGCGCGCACGCACGGTGCGACCTCCGAGCTGGCGGCGCAGGTCCTCGGCGAGGCTTCCGGCGTCGGGGTAGCGTTCGCGTGGGTCCTTCTCGAGCGCCATGGCCACGATGCGTTCGAGCGACCCACGCAACTCGGGCGCCAACTGGCCGAGCGGCGGTGGCTCGTGGGTCAGGATCGAGACGATGGCGCGATGCAGCGACACGGAGGACGCCTCGTACGGCACGCGTCCCGCGAACAACTCATAGGCGATGATGCCGAGCGAGTAGACGTCGGAAGCCGGCCCGATGCCGGCCGGCTCGGCCTGCACCTGCTCCGGACTCATGTACTGGGGCGTGCCCACCAGCTGGCCCGCACGGGTCGCGAGTTCCGTGGGCCGCTCGTCACCGCTCATGAGCCGCGCGACGCCGAAGTCCACGACCACCGGCTGGCCATCGCTGCGCACCAGGATGTTCGACGGCTTCAAGTCGCGATGCACGATTCCATGCGCGTGCGCGTGCTGGACCGCGTCGCACACGCCGGCCAGTAGCGCCACGCGCGCCTCGAGGCGGAGCCCGGCGACGGCCGCATACTCGTGCAGCGGGCGGCCCGCGACATACTCCATCGCGATCCACGGCTGCGGCACACCGCTCGCGCCGGTCCTCTCACCCACGTCGAGCACGCGGGCGATGCCCGGATGATGCAGGCGGCCGAGGATCTCGGCCTCGAGCCGGAATCGCTCGCGCATCTCGGGCGACACGCTTCCCGCCGCCAGCACCTTGACGGCCGCAAACTGTCCGCCGTGCTCGGCGTGCTCGGCCAGATGCACGACGCCCATGCCGCCGCGACCCAGCTCGCGCACGAGCCGCCACGGTCCCACCGCGCCCATGGCGGATCCGGCCAGGCTCGTGAGCGCATCGCTGCCGTCCAGTGGTACGTCGAGCACGGAGTCCTGCTCGCCGTGCAGGAGGAACAGCTCGAGCACCTCGCGCTGCAGCGCCGTGTCGCCGGCGCACGCCTCGGCAAGAAACGCCGCGCGCCGGCCGCGGGGCACGTCGAGGGCGTCGAGGAACAACTGCTTCACGCGCTGATGCCGGCCGTGCGGCTCCGATTCGTCCGGGGACTTCGTCATTCAGTAGTTCTCCCATGTCCCAGGCGTGACCAGCTCCAGCGAGTGGCCGCCGGGGTCGCGGAAGTAGAGACTCCTGCCGCCGAGCGGCCACGTGACACGGCTCTCCACCACGATGCCCAGCGCCGTGAGACGCAGGTCCCAGGCCTCGAGGTGCTCGGCGGCCACCCCCAGAGCCAGGTGCGCTGGGCCTGCGCCATCGTGCGGCGGGATGAATCCTGCCGGCCAGCGGAAGCCGTCCGCGGTGGCGCCGCGCTGGAACAGCAGCAGGACGCTGCCGGCGCCCGCGTCGAGCGCCACCAGCCGCGGGCCCTCGTTCATCACCTGTAGAGCGAGCACGTCGCGGTAAAATGCGACGGCCGCGGGCAGGTCGTCGAAATACAGCGCGGTCTCCACGACCCGCGTGAGCGGGGGCACGGCGGGCGGATCGGTCGGGGAAGGCATGCGGTCTCCGGCGGCGATGCGGCCGCCATGGCAAGTTCACGCGGGCCCCGGGGGGGCGGCCGATGGCCGCGGGCGCCGCTGGTGCGCCGGCAACCTCGCGCCGGCGGGGAGAGCTATCGCGTGTGGGGAGTGGTCGCGTCCGGCAGCGGATGTGCGGCCGCGGCCACCGCCGGCGGCGTGAGAGCCTTGCGCTCGGTGAACTCATCGGCGGATCGCCTGCGGATGCGTGCACGCAGCCACAGCAGCCCACCCACGAACAATCCGATCGGGAGCAACGACAGCGCCATCGTGCTGACGAAGAACGCGAACCGGTTGGCGGGGTTGCCGCCGCCACACACTGCGCACGCCAACGCCACAGCGGGCGTGAGCCCCGAAGTCGTGAGCAGCGGGGCGACGAGTAACGCGAGTCGTTGGAACATCGCGCTCATCGGTAGACCACCAGCCACAACGCCGGCCACACCAGCACGACGAAGTACCAGAACAGTTGCGCGGCGCCGAAGCGGGACGGCAGCAGCCGGCCCGCGAGCAACGACACCCAGCACCACGCCAACAGTCCGAGCGCCACGATCGCATGCAGCGCGTGGCAGCCGATGATGAGGTAGAAGAAGCTGCCCACCTGGCTGGACTGCAGCGTCAGGCCCTGCTTCAGGAGCCCCGCCCATTCCACACCCTGCAGTCCCACGAACAGTACTCCGAGCCCGAGACCCAGCGATAGCGGCGTGCGTGCCGCTTCGGGACCGTGCCGGTGCAGCGCTCGGTGCGCGAGCCACACCAGCACGCCACTCGCCATCAGCGCCACGGTGTTGAACGCGGTGCGCTCGAACGGCAGGCGCGGCTGGTCAGGCGGCGGCCAACTGCCGGGTGGCACGGAGTTGCGAGTGATCAAGAACGCGGACATGAACGCGGCGAACAGCATGACCTCGGTGAACACGAAGATCGCCATGCCGACCAGGGCATGATCGGTGAAGC
>JAYVCN010000488.1:0-3117 GCA_043749875.1 Candidatus Eiseniibacteriota bacterium
CGCGCGAACAGGAAAGCCACGACGCACAAGGCAGCGCCACGCAAGGCGTCCGCGCGCACGCAGCCGTCAGCCCTCGCGAAGAAGTCGGCGCCGAAGCAGCGGCCCGCGCCGAAGCGAGTCGCGGCGAAGCAGCCCGCGGGCAAGGGTGGCGCCCGCAAGCAGGGCGCCCGGCGCTGACCGCGCGCGCGCGCTCATGAACGTTGGAGGCTAGCGTGACCAGCGCCCCGCGGCTGCTGCTGGTGCTGGATGGCAGCCCGTTCGAGGGCTCGAGCGTCCACCGGATGCTCGCCGCGGTGTGCGAGGGCGCCCGCGCCGCCGGCGGTGTGACGGAGCACGTGCGGGCCTACGCGCTCAGCATCAAGCCGTGCGTGGCGTGTGGGCCGGATGCCACACCCGGGTACTGCATCTTCCATGACGACATGGACCCGATCTACGCGCTGCTCGCGCGCGCGCATGCCGTGGTGGTGGGCTCGCCGGTTTACTTTGACACCGTCAGTGGTCCGCTCAAGCTGCTCATGGACCGCTGCAACTGCATCACACCGCTGGTCACGCTGGCCGACGGCTCGCAGGATTGCGTGCCCAAGTGGCCGCGCACACGGCGCGGCGCGTTCGTGACCGCGTGTAGTTCGCAGCACCGCTACGATCTCGCACAGCGCACCGTCCGCGGGTTTCTCAAGTGGGTCGGCGCGCGCTGGGAGGAGACGCTGGCGTGGCAGCATGCCGACAACGACCTTGGCAGCGTGTCTCAGCCGCTGCTGGAGCGGGCGCACGCCCTGGGCCAGCGCCTCGTGGAGAATGCCCCGCATCCGGCCGATGCCCTGTGAGCGAACACCATCCCCGTGACGATCGCCCGTGAAACCGTCGCTGGAGGCTCCATGAAGCGTTGCTGGTCCGTGCTGCCGCTGCTCCTCGTGCTTGCTCGACCGATCGTGGCCGCGGAGCGCGCGCTGCCGGTGACGATCAGTTCCTTCGTGGGCCTGCCGGCCGATTCGTCGGATCGCCGTGAGTTCCTGGATGGCTTTCACGAGGCCATGGATGCCGATCTGCCGTGTGAGCTGCGCAAGGGGGAGACGTGGAGCGCGTCGGGCCCGCGCCTCAACTTGTTCCGGCTCGTCGACGTGGCGCCACCGGACGCGGCGTGGACGCTCGACCTGAACATCGGGCTCCCGTCCGCGATCCGCATCGCCCGCGCCAAGCCGAAAAACAGCAAGTTCACGCCGCGGCCGCGTCTCAGCGATGTGCGCACGTCGCGCGGGCTCACCATCGTGGCGGCAGCGCAGTCGCCGAGTGCGGCCGCACAGGGAGCCCAACCGATCGCGCTGCGTTTCGCCGTGTACTTCGCCGACGCGAGACGGATCGTGGTGCCGAGTGCCAAGCTCGCGAGCGGCGGCTACGATTACCCATGGACTGACGCGGGCCGGGTCGTGGCGCGCGCCGCACTCGAGGCCCTGCACCGCGCCAAGGGTGCGCTGGCGGATGACGAGCGGGCCGACCTCGAGCCCGCCACGCGCGCGCAGGAGCAGCCATGACGGTGTCGCGCGCGGTTCGCCTGCGCGTGCTGCTGGCGTGCGTCGTGTTGTGCGCCGCGGCCAGCTGCGGGGCACATTCCAGCGACCATGAGCCCGCCAGCCGCCTGACCGAGGCGCAGCGGGATACCGCCATCGCCCGCTCGCAGATCCCCGGGGCCAGGGCGGTGGGGCGTGCGCTCGATGTCGCGGGTCGCGAGGCGGCGCATTCGGCGCAGCTGGATACGCTCCCGGGGCGCTAGGAGCCGTCCCCTGAACTCGCCTCGCCACCGCGAATTCGGGTAGCCTCTCCGTTGTCGACTCGACTGATCCGTCCTCACGGCCGCCCGCCCCGGGCGGCTCGCCGGCGCGGCCGCGCGCCCTTCGGAGTTCCACAGCCATGCTGATGCTGAAGGAAGAGCACCACCAGGTCCGCGACATGGTCCGCAAGTTCTCGGAGGACGTCGTGGCGCCGCGCGCGCGTGAGCTCGACGAGACCGAGACGTTCCCGCACGAGGCCGTGAAGCAGATGGCCGAACTGGGCCTGCTGGGCCTGCCCTATCCCGAAAAGTACGGCGGCGCCGGCATGGACACGTTGTGCTACGCCATCGCGGTCGAGGAAGTGGCGCGTGTGTGCGCGTCCACCGCCATCACGCTGGCCGCGCACGTGTCGCTGGGTTGTGGGCCCGTCTACGGCTCGGGCACGGAGGCGCAGAAGATGCGCTTCCTGGTGCCGATGGCGAAGGGTGAGGCCCTTGGAGCCTTCGGGCTCACCGAGGCCAACGCCGGTTCGGATGCCGCGGGCACGCAGACGCGCGCCGTGAAGCAGGGCGACGCCTATCGCGTGAACGGCTCGAAGATCTACATCACCAACGGCAGTCATGCGAAGTACATCACGTTCACCGCCGTGACCGATCCGGCGCTGGGCGCCAACGGCATCTCAGCGTTCATCATGGACACGGGGACACCCGGGTTCCGCGTCGGCAAGAAAGAGAAGAAGATGGGCCTGCGCGGCTCGGATACCGTGGAAGTGGTGTTCGAGGACTGCATGGTCGCCGCCGACCAGATGCTGGGCGAGCCGACCGGCGGTTTCAAGACCTTCATGCGCACGCTGACCGGGGGTCGCATCTCCATCGGCGCGCTGGCGCTGGGTGTGGCGCAGGGTGCCTACGAGCACGCGGTCAAGTACGCCAAGGTGCGTCACCAGTTCGGCCAGCCCATCGCCAACTTCCAGGGCATCCAGTTCATGATCGCCGACATGGGCACCAAGATCGAGGCCGCGCGCCACCTCGTCTACCACGCCGCCATGCTGCGCGACGCCGGCCTCGAGTACACGAAAGAGGCCTCCATGGCCAAGCTGTTCGCGAGCGAGGTGGGCAATTGGGTGACCGACAAGTCCATCCAGATCCACGGCGGCATGGGCTACTGCCGCGACGTGCCGGTGGAACGCATGCACCGCGACGTGAAGCTCATGGAGATCGGCGAGGGCACGAGCGAGATCCAGCGGATGGTGATCGCCCGCGAGATCCTGCGCGGAGCGTGAGGCCATGACCCCGGCCGCGACCATGCGCTGGGCGAGCGCGCATTCGTCGCTGCCCGACGGCGCCGCCGC
>JAYVCN010000489.1:0-5289 GCA_043749875.1 Candidatus Eiseniibacteriota bacterium
GCCTTCAACTCCTGCGCGATGTCGATCAGTTGCGCCAGGTGCGTGACCGGCACGCGGTCGGTGCTCACGAGCGCGATGGTGAGGCTCATGAGCGGGAAGTGTTCCACGACATGGCGTCGGTTCAGCACCTCGACATGGCCGCGTGCGCGATCTTCAGGATCGTAGAGGTCCGCGGCGGCGGTGTTGAACCACGCCAGCACCTCCTCGCCCAGCGGCTCGGCTGCCTCGCACGGGCACAGCACCACGAAGTCGTCGCCGCCGATGTGGCCCACGAACCCGTCGCTGCCGCTCACCCGGTACACCGATTCGGTGAGGATGCGCGCCAGGAGCTGGATGGCTTCATCGCCGCGGCCATAGCCGTAGTAGTCGTTGAACGACTTGAAGTGATCGACGTCGATCTGCAACAGCGCGAACGGCACCTCGTCGCCCAGACGGCGGCGGATCTCGGCGTTGATCGAGTGGTTGCCGGGCAGCCCGGTGAGCGGGCTCGCCGAGCGCTGCTGACGGCTCCAGTCCAGCGTGTTGCGTACTCGCTGCAGCAGTTCGTTCATGTCGAACGGCTTGGTGACGTAGTCATTCGCGCCCTTGACCAGGCCCTTGAGCTTGTCATCGCGCCCGGCGAGCGCGGTGACCATGATGACGGGGATGTGGCGCGTGGTGAACGACGCGCGCAGCCGGTTGCACACCTCGACTCCGTCCATCTGCGGCATCATGATGTCGAGCACGATCAGGTCGGGCACCTGGTCCTGCGCCATGGTCACAGCCTCGGCGCCGTCCGCGGCCTCGAGCACGGTGAACCCCTCCAGCTCCAGTCGTGTGCGCAGCACGGTCCGGATGTCGCGTTCGTCGTCAGCGATCAGGATGCGTTGACTCGCCACTGCACACTCCTGCTTCCTTGGCACAACGTCTGGGTCACACGGGGGATATGCGCCGGTCCGGCATCACTTGGGGAATGCCGGCGCAAGCGCTCGCGACTCATGCGGTATCGGCTTGGCGGGCTTGGGTCTTGTGGGATTTCCGGGTCGAATCGCAAGCCTGTGTCGAAACACGTACTAGGCGCCCAGCACCAACCCGGAAGCCTCGAGCGACGACGCCGCGTCGAGGTCGTCGCCTGCGCGCTCGCCGCGCGCCAGGCGCCGAGCGCCCACCCACGCGATCATGCCGGCATTGTCGGCGCACAGCCGCGCCGACGGGATGCGCAGGAGCACGCCGCGCGGCTCGCACGCGGCCTGCAACATCATGCGGAGGCTACGGTTACAGGCAACTCCGCCGCCCAGGTTGAGCGCCATCGCGCCCGTGGCCTCGATGGCCCGGACACACTTCGCCACCAGCGTCTCGACCACGGCCGCCTGGAACGATGCGGCCACATCGCGGACCAGCGTGTCCGGGTAGGGCGGCTCGCCGTGCAGGCGAAGCACATTGATCACCGCCGTCTTGAGCCCGGAGAATGAGAAGTCGAGCCCGGGACGATCGAGCATCGGGCGCGGGAATGCGTACGCATCGCTGCGGCCGGAGGCCGCAAGCGTGTCAACCACCGGCCCACCCGGGAAGCCGAGCCCGAGCCGCTTGGCCACCTTGTCGTAGGCCTCGCCGGCGGCATCGTCGAGCGTGGCGCCGAGCCAGCTGTAATCGCCCAGGCCGCGCACCAGCACCAGCTCGGTGTGCCCGCCCGAGACCACCAGCGCCACCGCCGGCCACGGGCTGTCGCCGTGCTCGAGCGACGCCGAGTGGAGATGCGCCTCGATGTGGTTGACGCCGACGAGCGGCACGCCGAGCGCCGCGGCATACGCCTTCGCGAACGCCACGCCGATCACCAGCGAGCCCACGAGCCCGGGCGCATGCGTGACCGCGATGCCGGTGAGTTCGCGAGCGCTGACGCCGGCCTCTGCCAGCGCGCGCTCGACCATGGGGGGCAGCAGCTCGAGGTGCGCGCGCGACGCCAGCTCGGGCACCACGCCGCCGTAGAGCCGGTGCACGTCCTGGGCGGCGATCAGGTGCGAGCGGAGCCGGGTGCCGGCCTCGAGCACGGCCACCGAGGTGTCGTCGCACGACGTCTCGATGGCCAGCACGAGCGCGCCCGCGCCGGACACTTCTGCATGCGGGCTCAGTCGCGGTGCAGGCTCGCTCGCGCCGCCGCTCGGACTCACGGGCCCTCCGGCGCGAGCGCGTCTTCGAGCCACGCCATGTACTTGGGCGCACCCGCCGCGATGCGCACGGCGACGCATTCCGGCGTCGAGTAGGGGTGCAGGTCGTGCAAGCGCGAGAGCAGCGCGGTCCAGTCCTGCTTGCGCGTCTTCATGAGCACGACTATTTCTGACTCATCTCGCACCCCCTGTTCCCAACGATAGATCGAGCGCGCGCCCGGCAGCAGGTTGGCGCAGGCGATCAGCCGCTCCTCGACCAGCACGCGCGTCACGCGGGCGGCATCGGCTTCGTTGGCGAACGTGGTGAACACGATCAGGGCTTCGGTCATGAGATATCGCTCGTCGAGCTCGCGATGCAGGTGGCCATCGGTGGGAGTTGGCGATGCAGGGTGGCGGACAGGGTGAGCTCGCGCTGCGTTGCGCAGACCGGAAGTTGTCTGGGCAGGCGTCTCGGGCAAGGGACGGCAATGGCGCGCGAGTGTAGCATCGCGGCGCATGCCTGACTCCCGCTGCCGACCCGCCACCCTCCTGCTCACGTGCGCCCTGCTGGCCGTGGGCGCGGCGCACGCGCGGGACCTGCGCGCGGGGCTGCCGCCGATCGTATTCGTGTCGCGCACGCCCGCCGCTGGAGCCGACGCCGGCCAGGTGCCGGGGCTGGGGCCGCACGGCACGTTCGTGCGCGGTTCGGGAACGCTCCTGGAGCGCGCGCGCGATGGCAGAGTGCGCGCGCTCGTTGCGCGCGGACGGCTGCTCGACGTGGCCGATCCCGAAGTCTCGCCCGATGGCCAGCGCGTGGCGTTCGCGGGCATCGAGGGCGCGGGCGCACGCTGGCGCATCTGGGTGGTGGAGCGCGCCGGCGGCGAGCCGCGTTGTGTCACGTGCGACGAGCCGGCGGCCGATACGCTGGGCGACGATGCCGATCCGTGCTGGTGGGGCGACACGCTGATGTTCGTGAGCACGCGCGCGGGCGGCCGCGCGCTCTACGACGCGACACCCGTCACGCAGGTGTGGCTGCGAACGCCGAGCGGAGCGCTGTCGCAGCTCACGCACGAGCCGAACGGCGTGCTCGATCCGTGCGTGGATGCGCGCGCCAGGCGACTCGTGTTCGCACGCTGGTGGTTCAACCCGTGGGTGAGCGAGCGAGCGCGCGGGCTCACGCGCGAGCACGCACGCGCACTGACGCCCGACAGCGTGAACGTCTGGCAGGTCGTGTCGGCGGCGCTCGTGCAGGATGCGCTGAGGGTGCCGGCACTCGCCGGCATGCGACTCGCCGCGGGCGGCGTCGTGCCGCGACGGCGCGGCATGGGTGTGCAGCCGGCGCTCGTACCGGGCGGCGGCTTGCTCGCGGTGAGCGCGCGCAACACCGGGCTCGCGCCGCGGCCCGGACCGCTCTCGCTCCAGCACTACGCTGCGCCACCGTCGGCCGGGCAACGCCTCGCGGGCGCCGCGATCGGTGACGACACCGGCGACCCGTATACCGAGAACGCCAACCTCGCCGCCCCCGCCGCTTGCGCACCCGCGACACTTCCCGACGGCCGTATCCTGCTCGCCCTCGACCCCGGCGGTCGCGGCGACTTCGGGCTGTGGGTCCTGAGCCCGGATGGCGAGCAACGCGAGCAGCTATTCGATGAGCAGGGGACGCTCGAATTGGATCCGGCTGTCGTGCGCGCGCGGCACGTCCCACGTGCGCGGCCGATGAAAGGCCGGATCAACCTCATCCGCCACTCCGCGATCGCTCCCTTCACCTACCTCGACACCGACGTCTTCGCCGGCAACGGCGCTCCGGTACGCCGCAGCGACGCGCGTCTGCACATTTACAAGCTCGTGAGCGCGGACTCCGTCGAACAACTACACGACGTCCCGGTACCGCGGAGTGGTCGCGTCGAGGTCGAGCTACCCGCCGACACGCCGCTGTTCGAGCAACTCACCGACCCGAACGGCCGCGCGCTGATGAGCGCGCACGGCCCCGCGCAGGTGCGCGGATTCAACATGGGCGCCGCGGGCACGACCGCGCGCTGCAATGGCTGCCACCTCGGGCACAGCGCGCGGCCGCCGCGTTGAATCAGCGGGTCGCGACCGCGTAGGCGATCCAGGTGTCCGCATTGTCGAGCGTCGTGCGCTTGTAGAGCGTCCCGTTGCCTCGCTTCGCACCAGCGTCCCAGCCCTCGCTCCAGACTTCGAAGTCGCGGAAGCCCGCCTCGCGCACCGCATCGCGCAGCTCGGGGATCGTGTACATCCGCCAGTCGTAGGTGAATGCCCGCTTGAGCTGCCGGCCGTCGCGCAGCTCGAAGTGGATGTAGGCCAGCAGCCGCCGATCCATGGCATTGTAACTGGCGTGTTCCCAGACATACGTGAAGCCCGGCAGCATCTCGCCGTCCGGACCGTTCTCGGCCCGCTTGCGCGTGCGCTCGACGAGCGCGCATTCGGCCGTCGAGCCTCCGAACAGGTTCATCACCAGCACGCCGCCGGGCTTGAGCCCCGCGCGTGACGCGCGCAGATAACGCACCAGGTCCGCGCGCTCATGGAACACCCACCACGAGAAGTTGAGCGCACAGGCCACGTCGACGAGCGGCCGGCGCGGCCGCCGCACGTCACCACGCACCAGGTGCACGCGGGACGCCGCTGCGCGCACGTACTTCAACCGGTGTTGGCGCGCCCACGCCAACGGCTCCGGATCCAGGTCCACCGCCCACGCCTCGCGATCGCGGCCGCGCAGCACCCACGCCGTGGCCAAGGCCGCCGTGCTACAGAAGTCCTCGCGGAACAGCCGCGGGGCGCGGCCCGGATGGCGGTAGCGCCAGACGCGCTCGAGGAAGTCGAGGTCCCAGTCCACACCCTGCACCGCCACCTCGTAGAGCGCGTGCCGGTCGGGGCTTGCGCGCCGGGGCGCGGGGGCGGTGCGGCGGCGGGGTTTCGTCATCGCTCGGTCCTTGAGTAGGATGCCCGCCCGTGTGCGGGAGGAGCATGTTGCTGCGCTTGGTGACCGCGCGGCGCTCGCGCGGGTCGCGCATGTTCGCGTCTCGCGCGCGAACGCGCAACACGCAATATCGCTCGCTGACCGCTCGCTAGACATCGCTCGTCGACCGCTCGCTCGGGTGGTGCCGCGCAACTCGCGCATGAGTTCGTCCATGGAACGGAGACCCGG
>JAYVCN010000490.1:0-2895 GCA_043749875.1 Candidatus Eiseniibacteriota bacterium
ACCAGCGCGTGGCTGCTCGTCTCGAGCGCCACGCACGTGACCTTCGCCGCGCGCCTGTCCGCGAGCAGGCCCTGAAGCTCGGGCGCCTCGGGCGTGGTGAACGCCGAAGGCCGGGTCGTTCCCGCCACGCGCACGCCGGTGGTGCCGATGACGCCCGCGGTAAGACCCGCAGCGAGCGCGATGGCCTCGACCAGGTACGTGATCGTGGTCTTGCCGTTGGTGCCGGTCACCGCCACCACCTGCATGGATCGCGACGGATGCGCGTAAAAGCAGCCCGCTGCCTGCGCCAGCGCGAGTCGCGGCTCGGCCACGTCGACGAGCGTCGCCGAGCTCGGCTCGAGACCGGGTGCCCCGAACACGGCGGCGGCACCCGCGGCCACCGCCGCGGCCGCGAAGCGCGCACCGTCGGCCTGCACGCCGGGCAGCGCGAAGAACGCGTCGCCCGGTCGCACGTGGCGGGAGTCGAGTGCGAGCCCGGAGATCTCGCGCTCGAGGCTGCCCCGCGCCGCGAGCGTGTCCACCTCGGCGAGGAGCTCGCGCAGCATCACAGCCGTCGCATCCGCACGGCGGGCAGCGGCAGCAGCGCGCTCATGCGTTCGGACGCCGGGGCATCATCGCCCGGCGAGCACCACAGCCGGCACGGGCCGGCGAGCGGCAGGCGGGTACCGGCAGCGGGTTCCTGCCGGGTCACGATGCCATTGCCGGTGATGCGCATGGGCACAGCGCGCTGCGACAGCCGCCGCACCGCCTCGCGCAGCGTCAGGCCGACCAGGTCGGGCAATGCACGCCCGAGTGAGTCCTGTGGAGCCGCCAGGTAGGCGAGCACGATGGAACCACGCTCCACCGGCTGACCGGCCGCAGGCACCTGCGACAGCACGCGCGGCCCTGTGCCCTCGAAGCGCGCGCGCAGCCCGTAGTCGGCGAGGCGCCGCTCGGCCTCACGCGCGGGCAGCAGGCGCAGGTCGGGCGCGGTCACGGCCGGCACGCTCGGCGGACGCATGGCCACCGCACTGTTCGCGGCGTCGAAACCGGGCCACGACATCCGCTGCAGGTCGAGCAGCACCTCGCGGAACACCGGCGCGGCCACCTGGCCACCAAAGTACTGTGACCCCTTCGGCTCGTCGATCACCACCACGCCCACCAGCCGTGGGTGGTCAGCGGGCGCGATGCCGGCGAACGAGGCCAGGTACATGCCGCGGCCGTACGTGCCGACCGCGGCGTCGTACTTCTGAGCCGTACCGGTCTTACCCGCGATGCGCAGGCCCGCCACCCGCGCGCTGGTGGCGGTGCCGCTGTCGACCACCGCGCACAGCATGTCGATCAGCGTCGACGCCGTGGACGCGCTGAACACTCGGTGCGAGGGCTGCGGCGCGCCACGCCGGATGTCGCGCCCGTCCGCGTCGCGGATCGCGCGCACCAGCATGGGCTGCATGAGCACGCCGCCGTTGGCCACCGCCGCATACGCGAGCGCCAGCTGCAGCGGCGTGACGGTGACCTCGTGGCCGATGGCGATGGTGGGCGTCGAGCGCGGCTGCCACGCGCGCACCGGGCGCAGCCGGCCGGCGGTCTCGCCCGGGAACTCCACGCCCGTCAGGCTGCCGAAGCCGAGCGCGGTGGCGTAGCGGTGCAGGCGCTCGGCGCCGAGCTTCAGCGCCAGGCGGCCCATGACGATGTTGCTCGAGTACTGCATGGCCTGACGGAACGACCACTCGGCGTGCGCGTGCGTGTCGTGGATGATGCAGCCGGGCACGAGCTCGGCCTGGCCGCTCGCGGCGGCCTCGAACCGGTCGTCAGGGTGCGCGAGGTTCTCCTCGAGCATGGCGCCGGCCACCACCACCTTGAACGTCGAGCCGGGCTCGTACTGGTCGGTGAACGTCCAGTTCTTCGACTGGCCGGCGACCAGGTGCGGCGCGCATGCGGCCGCCAGCACCTCGCCCGACCACGGGTCCACGAACACGGCGAATCCGCGCTTGGCGTGCAGGGAATCGACTGCCGCCGCCAGATGATGTTCGACGATCGATTGCAGATCCGCATCGATGCTGAGCTCGAGCGATGCACCATCGCGCGCCGGGCGCCCTTCGGCGCCGGGCAGCAGCAGGCTCATCCGCGACGAGCCGGTGGGCACCATGGTGACCCAGCCGGTGCACCCGCCGAGCAGGTTCTCAAACTGGTATTCGATGCCGTCCACGCCGACATTGTCGCGGTTGGTGCGGCCGAGGATCTCGGCGGCCGCATCGCCGATGCGGTAGAAACGCTTGGTCTCATCGTCCACCACGACCCCTGGAATTTTCGCCGCGCGGATGCGCTGTCCCACCTCGGGCGGCAGGTCGCGGGCGATCCAGGTGTAGCTGTGCAGCGCGCGCAGGCGCTTCACCAGCTTGGCCGCTGGCTCGTGCACGAGCGGGGCCAGCACCTGCGCGGCGGCGAGCGGATCGGTGAGTTGCGGCGGGTAGATCGCCACCTGGCTCACGCCCAGGTCGTGGGCCAGGACCTTGCCGCGCCGGTCGGTGATCACGCCGCGGCGCGGCAGGATCTTCTCGTGATGCTCCTGGTTCTCGCGCGCGCGGGCCGCGAAGTGCCCGTGCAGCGCGGTCTGCAGTGTGGCGACGCGCACCCACAGGCACGCGAGCCCCAGAAAAAGACCGGCCGCAGCCAGCAGCACCCGACTCTTGCGCATTTCCTTGTGGGCCAACTGTTCCCTCCATGGAACGGCGGTTCACGCAGACCGCCGGCCCCACTTGCGCGGTGCTGTGACGCGGCCGGCACGACTCACCGGTCGCCGATGTGGCGCTGCATCAATTCACGTGGCGACCCCGTGCCATGGCTTCCGGCACGAGTGACTGGAGCGTGCGGCCCGCCGCGGCGAGCAGCGCCGGCGAATCGTCGCGACTCGCC
>JAYVCN010000491.1:0-10547 GCA_043749875.1 Candidatus Eiseniibacteriota bacterium
ATCGTCACGTCGGGCGTGGCCAGCTTCTCCTGGTAGCGTTCGTCGCGGTGCAGCCAGCGGATGGGCGTGGCATCGCCGTGCACCTCGAGCTGGTGGCGCGCGTGATGCGTGAGCGGCTGCAGCGGATCGCTGTTCAAGGGGCAGCCCTCGATCGCCGGCACCCATTCGTCGAGGAACTGGGCGAGCGAGCGCAGAATGCGTGTCTTCGCCTGGCCGCGAAGCCCCAGCAGGATGAAATCGTGGCGCGACAGCATCGCGTTCACGATCTGCGGTTCCACCGTGTGTTCGTAGCCGACGACACCGGGGAACAGCGGCGCGTGCGAGCGCAGGCGCGCGATGACGTTCTCGCGCAGTTCTTCCTTCACGGTGCGGTGGTGATGGCCCGTGGATTTCAACTCGCCGAGGGTGCGTGGGCGGGGCATTCGCAGGGCTCCTTCGCTGGGTGGACCGGGCGGGAAGGTTCGGGCGTCCGGGGCGCATCTGGGCAGGTCCGGGCACGTGGGTCCGAATGATTCTAGCGCAACCACCGTGCGTGTGGCTGCAGGCGGCGCCTCGGACAGGGCGCACTTGTGATGCGGGATGCCGGCATCGGGTGCGTCAGCTAGGCTCTGCGGCACGTCCCCATGACTCAACAGACCCCCAACCCACCCGCCCCCCTCCGACCTGCCGACCCCGCCCGCGTGGCCGAGGCGCATGCGCTGCGCCAGGCACTCGCGCCGTTCTGTACCCTCGAGGGCCTGCATGCTGCGCCGGAATGGCCGGCGCTCTCGGCGCGAGTCGCGGCGTTGCTCGACGGCGTGCGGGTGCACGCGCACGCGGCCCCGCGCGCTCCCGCAGCGGACCTGGGCCACGTGCGGGTGGCGCACTGGAACATCGAGCACGGCAATCGCTTCGGGGCCATCGCGCGCGCGTTTCAAGACGCGCCCGCGCTGGCCGAGGCGGACCTGGTGACGCTGAACGAAGTGGACCTCGGCATGGCGCGCTCCGGGAACCGCGATGTGGCGGCGGAAATCGGCGCACGGCTCGGCATGCACGTGGCGTGGGCGGCGATGTTCCTCGAGAGCACGCGCGGCCGTGACGACGATGCGCTCACCGCGCTGGCCGCCGACAACGCCGAGTCGCTGTTCGGGCTGGCGGTGCTGTCGCGCTGGCCTATCGCCGCGACGCGGCTGGTGCCACTGCCGGGGCCGGAGCAGACGTTGTTCGAGCGCGAGCGCATGACCGGGCGATTCGTTGCACTGGTGTGCGAGATCGCCCACCCGGTGCGGCCGTTCACCGCGGTCACCGTGCACCTCGAAGTGCATCGCACGCGCGCGCATCGCGCCACGCAGATGCGGCTATTGCTGGCAGCGCTCGCGCACGAGCAGCGCCCGGTCGTGCTCGCGGGTGACTTCAACACGCACTCATTCGATCGTAGTGAGCGGCACGCGATGCTGTCCGCAGCGTGGCCGCTGCTGGCATGGCCGGGCGACACGCTGGCCGCACGCCTCACCCGCCCCGATCGCGGCGCCTGGCGCGAGCCGCTGTTCGACGAGCTGCGTGCCGCCGGGTTCGCGTGGGAGGCATACAATGACGCCCTCCCCACGCTGAACGTGCGCTTCTCGCGCCTCGGCGAGGTGCACGCGCTGCCGGGACCACTGCGCTCACTCGCTTCAGGCGGACTGCAGTGGGCCGAACGCCGCGCGCGACTGCGGCTCGACTGGATCACGGCGCGCGGATTCCGTGACGACGCCGGCAGCGGCCGCACCATCCTGGGCCTCGATGGCCCCGGCCTGGCCAGCGATCACGCGCCGATCGTCGCCGAGTTGGCGCTGGCGTAACTGACTCTCAGCGATTCGCCACCGACATCCTTGCCGTGAGCCCGCTCAGCCGTCGCGCCGCCGGAACACGCGGACCGCGATCAGCATGGGCAGAACGGCCTCGATTGCCAGCACCGCGATGCCGAGCGTGATGCCGCCACGACTGCCGAACATCTTCATGAGCACGGCCGAAGTCGGGCCGAATAGCGCGCCCGAACCGACGGCGAGCGTGGTGAGCACGCGCGCGAGGTCGATTGGATTGAGCAGGAGCGCCGGGAACAGCACCGATTCGAGCGGCAGGCCAGCCAGCAGCGTGGTCGCGCCGAGCACCGCGAGGTCGTAGGCCACCACCATCAAGAGCCACATGCCGAGTGCCGCCGACATGGCGCGCAGCCGGTCGGGCCACAGCACCGACAGACACAGCGCGAGCGACACGGTGAGCCACCCGAGCACGATCGAGAGCCCGGCCAGCACCGCGAACGCGGTCGCCTGCTCGGCGCCAGCCTGAAACGCCACCACCAGCCCGCCCCCTCCGAACGCCACCGCCTGCGCGGCGGTGAGCGCGAGCGCGAGCCCGGCGAGCTTGCCCACCAGCACCTCGCCGCGGCCGATCGGCTGCGCGAGCAGGAGCGGCAGGCTGCTCGATCCGCCAGTCATGCTGGTGACGCCAAGCACCAGCCCGGTGAGCGGCACGATGAACAACACCAGGTTCATGAGCGAGAGTGTCACGCGCGCGAAGCCCTGGAAACCGACCTCGCGGCTCTGCGCGAGTCCAAAGAACGACAGTCCGAGCACCAGCACCACCAACAGCGCAGTGAAGCCGAACATCCAGCGACCTTCGAGCGAGCGTCGGAACTCGTCGCGCGCCACCACCGAGATGCGGTGGGCGCGGCCGCGACGGTGCGCGGCGGGCCCGCCGGGCGAGCTCACGGCCGGGGTCGTCACCGCATCAGGGATGCGGGCGAATGCTGGCGACGACGACGCCGGCGTCGGCCCGGCCGGCGGTTGCGGGTCGGAGTCGCGGGTGGAGACGGAACGGTCGCGGCTTCCAAGCACGGCGCTCATCGATGACCCTCCACGAGATGCGACCCCTTGACGATGAAGCGGCCGGTGGGTTCGCCCTCGACGATCCAGGCGAACTCCTCGCCCGGGCGGTCGGCAACGAAGCTGCCGTGCCAGGTCGCGCCGGGGGCGATGATGCCGGCTGCAAACGCGTGCTGGTATCCCTGCAACGACACACCCGACGCGAGATGGCGGTGATTGACGATGCTGAGCGCCACGCGTTGATCTTTGGCGACGGTCACCATGGACGGCTCGAGCCCCTGGTCCGTGAGCGTGAGCGTGACCGCGACGCTGTCGGGCTCGGCCGGCTCCGCGGGGCGCGACGGCACCGCGATCCGGCCGCCGAGGTTGTAGACAGTCACGCTCAACACGGCAGCGACGACGAACAGAATCCCATAGCGCTTCAACGTGACTCCTCCCTCGCGACCGCCGTCGCGGCGCGGCTCAGATCAGGCTTCATGGCGTTCCTTGTGCACCGCGGCGAGGAACAGGTCCTCGAGCGTGGGCCGTTCGAGCTCGAACGAGCGGATGGCGATGCCAGCATCGCGCAGCGCCTCGAGTGCATGGAGCGGATCGCCGTCGGCCGCGACGACGCGCACACGGCGTCCCTCACCGGACTCGCACGCCAGCCCGCGCGCGGTGAGTTGCGCGCACGCGGCGACCGGATCGCCGGCGAGCTCGATGGCCAGCCGGCTCGCGCGCGCCTGGCGCGCGCGCAGGTCGTCGAGTCGCTCGAGTCCCGCGCTCCGCCCCTCGACCAGGATCAGCACGCGGTCGGCGACGCGCTCCACCTCGCTCAGCAGGTGCGAGCAGAGCAGGATGGTCTTGCCCTCGTGACGCAACCGCTGCACCAACGACCGGAACTCCCACGTCGCCTCGGGGTCGAGACTCGCGGTGGGCTCGTCGAGCACCAGCAGCGCCGGATCGGCAAGCAGCGCCTGCGCCAGCGACAGGCGCTGCGTATAGCCGCCCGAAAGCTCGCTCGCACGCCGGTCGGCGTGCGACTCGAGACCGACGCGCGCGAGCGCGCGATCCACCGCCGCACGATCCAGTTCGCGCACCGCAGCGAAGAAGCCGAGCACCTCGCGCACGGTGCGGCCGGGGGCGAACTCGACGCGCTGCGGCACATAGCCGAGCTCACGACGCGCCTCGGGATCATGCGGCGCGCGCGCCTCGGGGCCGATGCGCACGGTGCCCGAGTCTGGGCGAGACAGCCCGAGCAGAATACGCAGCGTCGTGGTCTTGCCGGCCCCGTTGGGGCCGATCAACGCGAACGTCTCGCCGGCCTCGACTTCGAACGACAGATCGTCCACAGCCATCACGGCGCCGTAGCGCTTCTTGAGCGAGCGGGCGTCCACGAGCCTCACGACTTCCGCCCTTCGGCCGCCAGCGCGACGCCGCTCGCAAGCAGCATTGCGAATCCGCCGGCCAGACCCCAGGCCCGTGGTGGCTGCGCGGTGCCCTCGCGTACCGGAGCACGGCGCGGCCGCACCCGCGGGAATCGGTCGACCGCCTCGCTCGGCCGCAGTGCGGGGAACACGCGCTCGGCCACGCCGAGCGCCGCAACCGCGGGGCTCGCCGACATCACGGCGAGGTCGGGGTACTGCTTCGACACGAACGAAAACGCGGTGACGGGCGAGTACGGCACGTCGCCGGTGCCATCGCCATCGAGATCGTAGGATGCGGCTTCGCTCCAGTAATTGCCACGGCGGCCGTCGTCGAAGGCGTTGCGGGTGGTGCGCATGTCGAGCGCCACCGGGTAGTCGTCGTGGATGAAGTCGTTCCCGGCGAATACGTTGTCGGCGCACGAGGCGAACACGAACAGTCCCCAGCCATTGTCCTGCACGAGATTGTCCTCGATGCGATTGCGATTGGAGCCGTCCATGAACACCGCGACCGTGTTGTCGACCAGCTGGTTGTCGTGGAAGTCACCATCCGAGCAGTCGCGCAGCAGCAGTCCGTAGGTGCGCGGTCCGTGATTGTGGACGATGGCGTTCGAGGCCATCTCGAGGTGGTTGGAGAACATGATCGCGCAGCCGGCGGCATTGCGCGTGAGCGTGTCGTGCACGAACGTGTTGCGCTGGCAGTACATCGTGTGCAGGCCGTAGCGACCCTGGTCGTGCAGTCGCGTGTCCTCGACTCGCGCGCCGTCGGCGAACGACAGGTAGACGCCATCGAGGAATCGCGTGACGTCGCAGCGCTCGAGCTGCGCGTCCTTGCTGTACCACAGGTGCACGCCGTTCCCCTCGCCCGATTCGTTGAGTGGATCGACCCGCCCGACCAGGCGGCAATCCTGAACCAGCAACTGGTCGGCGCGCTCGCCGTAGACGCCATACAGGACGTCGCTCAGCACGAGCCGCCGCAACGTCACGGCGCCGGCGAGCACGTGGATGCCGGCGTCGATGGTGAGCACCTCGCCACCGCTCGCGCGCACGGCCAAGTCCTCGACCCGCGTGCCCGAGGCGCCAATGGCGATGACGCTGCCGCGCCCGCCGCCGTCGACGATGGCGCCCGGCTCCCCGCGCAGCGTCACCGGTGTCGTGATGCGCAGCGGGCCGCGGTGCACGCCAGCCGCGAGCAGCACGGTGTCGCCCGGCTGGGCCGCCGCCAGCGCCGCGCGCGCCAGCGTGTCGGCCGCAGCGACGCGCGTCACGCGTGCCGCCGCCGGGGCCACGACGTAAGCCAGGCCCAGCGCGATCGCGATCACGACCCGAAAGCCGGGCTCACGCCGCACGTGATGTCTCGGTCGGCTTGGAGCCGAAGCGCCCGGCGAGCAGGATCGCGGGCCCCAACAACCACGCCACGCCAAGCAGCAGGGTCCCGGGGCCGGGCAGGCTCCACACCTTGAAGTTGGCCATCTGCTTAAAGCCGATCACCGGCGGCGTGAATGCCGGCAGCGTGATCGCCGCGCGTGGATCGAGATCGTGGCCATAGTGATAGAGCCATTGGATGTAGTCCGTGAACATGTAGGCCGCGAACGCTGTGAACGCCAGCCAGCCGAGGATCGCCACCCAGCGGCGGTTGACGATGGCCGCGATCAGCGCCATCAGGCCGAAGCAGGTCAGCAGTTGCGGCAGGTAGGTGAACTCCTTGAAGTCGGTGGGCGTGATCTGATGCATGCCAACGTAGTGGTTGAGCGTGTTGATCTTGTCCACGTCGCCCTTGATCGTGTTGCTGTAGATCGTGAGCGTAAGTCCCTCGGGGTATTGCGGCGCGTGCATCCGCATCTGCCAGATCGGGAGCACCGGCAGGAAGAACACCGGCAGCAGCAGCAGCGCTGCGAGCAGGATCAGCCCACGTTCGAGGGGGAAAAAGCGTCCACTCAGATAGTTCATCTCGCCTTTCCGCTGCGGGACGGACCGGCGCGAAGCCGGCCCGCCCCCGCGTGGGTGGGTCAGCGCTTGGCCAGCAGGGCGTCGATCTCGGCGACCAGCTTGGGATCGGGACGCTGCAGGCTCGAGACCGGAGCGCCCTTCGGACGGATCTCGATGTAGCCCTGCATCTCCTGGTGCAGCGCGCTGCAGAAATTCGAGCAGTAGAACGGATTGATGCCGACCTTCTCGGCGGTCCAGTGCATGGTCTTGGTCTCACCCGGCTCGATCTGCATGTTGCAGTTGGACCAGTTGATGCCGAAGCCGTGCGCGATATCGTCGTCCTGTTCGAGGTTGGTCCAGTGGAAGTACACCTCGTCGCCCTGGTTGACGCGCACGATGTCGGGCGTGAAGTGGGTGCGCACCACCAGACCATACACGTCGACCCGGTTCCCATGGCGCTCGATGCGTGCATCCTCCGCCTTCTTGATGTTGCCCGCCTTCTGGTTCTTCTCGAGCGGATACACCGTGAACGGATGCAGCTTCGAGGCGCGAATCATCTGCGCGTAGTGCGGTTTCAGGTAGGTCGGGAAATCGTACAGCAGCTGCATCTTGGGGCCGCGCAGATCGATCAGCTGCGCCGCTTCCGGATGCGTCGGGCCGACGTTCAGATAGCGGTCCTTCGACAGCTTGTCGAGCGCCACGATGTACTCGCCGGTGGGATGACGCGTGTCGCCCTCGGATGCCATGAGGTGACCGATGGAATAGTAGACGTCGATCTTGTCGATCACATTCCACGGCGGCCCCACCTTCCATTTCGCGATCTGCGAATCGAGGAAGAGCGAGGTGTAAGCATTGCCCTTGTCGTCGAACTGGGTGTGGAGCGGACCGAGGCCGACCGGCACCTTGGCCTCGAGCACGTCGCCGAACCTGAGGGTGGGCACACCCATCTTGTCGCCGTCGAACTTCTTGCCATCGATAGCGGCCTTGAGCTTGGCGAAGCTGAACACCGAGACCTCGGCCTGCAACTTGCCCGAGCAACAGATGTACTCGCCGCTCGGATTGACGTCGATGCCATGCGGGCTCTTCGGCACCGGCACCAGGTACACGATGCCGGACACCTTGGCGGGGTCGAGCACCGGCGCGCCGTTGATCATGGTCGCCTTGCCGGCGTCCACTGCCGCCTGCGCCGCCTTCCAGTCCACCGCGGCGAAATAGTCCATCTCGTTCTGTGACGCCTTCACCTCGAGCGAGTCGTACGCCATCTCGCTGTTGTAGCAGGTGAAGAATTCATAGCCCATGCTCGGGCCCTTGCCGGCGTCGGCGAGATCGTAGTCGAATGGCGGCATCAGGATCTCGAATCCCAGCTTCATCTCGCCGCTCTTCGAATCCACCTTCACGCCCGCGATGATGCCCTTGAATTCCGTGGCGTAGTCCTCGACCCTGGCCGCGCGGTTGGGCACCGGCACGGAAAACCGCGAAGCCGCGAACACGTACTCGGTGTTCGGGGTCGGGTACGGGCAAGCGTGCGCCGCCGACAGGTTGGGAATCGGCCCGAAGATCTGCCTGGTCTTGAAGTCCGCCAGGTCGATGCGTGCGATGCGAGCGTTCGGCATGTCATTGATGAACAACCAGCGCCCGTCGTAGTCGCCGTCGGTCTCGCTCAGGCCGGGGTGATGGGCGTCGCCCCAGGTGTAGCCGCCGAGCATGGCCTTGCTCTCCTCGTCATGGCCGTACCCCACCGCGGGCTCGGGGGTGAATACCGGAATGGTGGTGATGTGGCGGCACGATGGGATGCCGTACACGTAGATGTTGCCGTGATGCCCGCCCGACAGGAACGCGTAGTAGGCGTCCTTCTCGCCCGGCTTCACGTAAACCTTCTCGGCCGCCGATGCGTTCACGGACGTGCCCTTGGCGCCGCCACCCGAGGTCATGCATCCCACCAGGGTCGCGGCCGCGGCCACGGCCATCACACCGGCCAAAGTCCACGATGATTGCCGTTTCATCACTTGCCCTCCTTGCCTGTCGCGGCGCCACTGGCGTCGCGGCTCTTGAAGTATTCGATGACTGCCTTCGCCTCGGCCTCGGTCAGATGCTGGTTGGGCATCTGCAACGCGAACGTGGCAAACAAACCGTGGGAAATCGGATCGGATTTCGTCATCACTTCGGGATTGAGGATCTGGTGCTCCATCCACTGCGCGGTGCGGCGTTGGGTCACCCCCGCCAGGTCCGGGCAGGTGAGCCGTCTGCCGAACGCGTGACACGCGGTACAGCCCTTGGTCGAGAACAGTTTCACGCCCTGGGCGGCCGCGGCCTTGTCGGCGGGAGCCAGGTCGTACGCGCGCGGGCCCTGGTCGAGCGGCGACTGGTCGGGCATAGCCGTCGCGGACGGCGAAACCGCCGGCGCCGGCGTGGAGCTGGCGCCGCCGTCGGTGCCGGCGGAGGGCTTCTGACCACCGCCGCAGCCCGCGAGGGCTACGAACGTGAGCGCGAGGAGCGCGGGAAGGAGTCCCTTCATGAAGTCTGTCCTTTCGGTTGACGTCGGGCCGTATGGCGGCTTGGAGCGGCCGTTCGGCTTGGGTGGATGAACGGACGGAGACGCTGAGCGAGATCGCGCAGGTCGCGCGGGCTGAGCACGCGCTCGGCGAGCGCGAACACGACGGTTTCCTCCTTTTCGATGTGGATCCGGAGCAGGTCCACCAGGTCGCGGGTCTGCACCACGAGTTGTTCGTCGCGGGCGCGACTGCGCGGCCGCTCGAGCGTCTGTTGCAGGGTGGCGAGCATGGAGCGCAGCGCGATGTGTTCGTTGGCGAGTGGAGCGAGTGTCTCGCGTGTCTCGGGGAAGTGGGCGCCGACGGCGGGGAACAGCACCGCATCCTCCGCCGCCATGTGCGTGGCGAACTGGTCCTCGAAGTGGGCGACCGCTTCGCGCAGCAGTGCTTCAGACGCGCGAGTCGGTCGCTGGGTCAGCACGGCGCTCTCGAGCCGGTCGAGCCGGTCGACCACGCTACGGTGCTCGCGGCGGAACCGCGCGAACGCATCGTTCGCAGGACGTTTGGGTGGCGTGCGCTTCATATGCGAGCAGCATCGGTCCCCGCCCGAGTGCCGGGTATGACGCGCGTCATATTCCGCGCGAATCGTGCCCCCCGACGGGCGCCAACCGCTCATCTCGAAGCCGCGCCATGGTTCGCGCCGGTGCGGCGGCTCGTGCGACCCGGCGGCGGGGGCCCTCCCCCATCGCGGGGGGCAGCGTGCGCAATGGGCAGGGCGAGATTCGCGCGCCGCTCGGCCGACGGATATCCTGCGCGCCCTCGGAGGATCCATGCCCGACACTGTTCATGCCATCCAGACGTTCCAGCTGTCGCGCTCGTTCGGCGGGCGCCCGGCGCTCGATGGGCTCACGCTCGAGGTGCCCGAGGGTTCGTTCTTCGGCTTCCTTGGGCCCAACGGCGCCGGCAAGTCCACCACCATCAATATCCTCACCGGACTACTTGCGCCGAGCAGTGGCTCGGCCAAGGTGCTGGGATTCGATGTCGAGACGCAGGGACTCGAGATCAAGCGACGCATCGGCGTGGTGCCCGACGGCCTGCACTTGTTCGAGCGGCTCTCGGGCGAGGAGCACCTGCGCTTCGTGGGCGAGGTGTACGGCCTCGCGCCCGCGGAGGCGCGCCGGCGCACCGGCCAGCTACTCGCCGCCATGGACTTGAGCGGCGACAGTAGCAAGCTGGTGTCGAGCTACTCGCACGGCATGCGGAAGAAGCTGGCGCTGTCGTGCGCGCTGATCCACGAGCCGCGCATCCTGTTCCTGGACGAGCCGTTCGAGGGCATCGACGCGGTCGCGACGCGCGAGCTGCGCGAGCTGCTGCAGAACCTCGTCGCCAGCCATCGGGTGACGGTGTTCCTGACTTCGCACGTGCTCGAGGTGGTCGACAAGCTGTGCACGCACGTCGGCATCATCGCCAACGGCAGGCTCGCGGCGTGCGGCACGCTCGAGGACCTGCGCCGCGGCGCGGACGGCAGGTCGCGCTCGCTCGAGGACCTGTTCCTCGACACCGTGGGGGGCGGGCGCGACGACGCGAGCGCCGGGCTCGATTGGCTGCGCGGGCCGGACCTGGCTTGAACACGCTGCGGCTGCTGTTCTGGTTGCGCTGGCGCATCGCCATCAACACCACCACGCGACGCGGACGCTGGGCCGCCATCGGTATCACCGCGCTGCTCGCGCTGGCCATGTCACCGCTCTATGTGGGCGGCGCGTTCGCGGCGTGGGCATACACGTCACGCACCGGCGCGGCGGCACTGCTGGTGGTGTTCGGGATCTGCCAGTTCGTCATCCTGTGGGTGTCGCTGCTCACCGGCGCCATGGGGCGGCTGTTCG
>JAYVCN010000492.1:0-7334 GCA_043749875.1 Candidatus Eiseniibacteriota bacterium
TGGACGTGCTGCACAACGATCTCATCCCCATGATGGTGTCGCTCATCCTCGGCACGCTCGTGGGGCTCGAACGCCAGATGGGGCGCAAACCCGCCGGCCTGCGCACGCATGTGCTGGTGTGCCTCGGCAGCACGATGTTCGTGCTCACCACGCGGCACGCCGTGCTCGCATATGGCGGGCCGAGCCTCGATGCCACGCGCATCGTGCACGGGGTGGTGACGGGCGTGGGCTTCCTCGGCGCGGGCAGCATCATGCGCACGGAAGGGTTCGTGTTCGGGCTCACCACCGCGGCCAGCATCTGGATGGTGGCCGCGATCGGCGTGTCGGTGGGCGTGCACGCCTACCCGCTGGCGGCCATCGGCTCGGTCATGGCGCTGCTCGTGCTCGAGGGCTACCGTTGGCTCGAGCGCATGACCGACCACGACCACGAGGGTGGGGAGTAGTCACCGCCAACCAAGGGAGCACATCGCCGTGATGATCGATCTTTACAACAAGGCCACGGAGAAGAAGATCGGCTCGATCACCGAAGCGGACCTCAAGGTCCTCGTGGATGGCCTCGAAGAGGAGTCCGGCGAGGACAAGGACTACTACATCGACACCGCGACCATCGACCTGCTCGCGGATGGCAGGGCGACCGAACACCTGGTCCGGCTGCTGCGCGAGGCGGTCGGCAGCGAGCCCGGCGTCGAGCTGCGCTGGGAAGCACGCTGAGCGTTCACTGACGCCCCGCGCCAGCTCCCGCGAGTTCCACCAGCACCAGATCGCCCACCTGGTCGGTGCCGAAGCCGGAGTCCATGCCGAGGTTGGGCAGGCGGTGCGAGCGCAGTAGCCGCACCACCGCGGCTTCGAGCCGCATCGCTGCGCTTCGCTCACCGAGGTAGTCGAGCATCATCGAGACCGCCATGATCGTGGCGAGCGGATTGGCGCGGTTCTGGCCAGCGAACTGCGGCGCCGAGCCGTGGATGCTCTCGAACAGGCTGATCTTGCCGGGGTGCAGATTGGCGCTCGCCGCGATCCCGAGCCCGCCCACCAGCGCGGCGCCCAAGTCGGTGAAGATGTCGCCGAACATGTTGCTCGTGACCACGGTGTCGTACTGCTCGGGTGCGGTCACCACGAACATGCACGCGGCGTCGATGTACTGGTGCTCGCGCGTCACGTCCGGGTACTCGGCGCCCACCTCGGTGAACGTGCGCGTCCACAGCTCCATGGCGCGGATGGCATTGGCCTTGGTGAGCAGCGTCAGCTTCTTCTGCTTGTTGCGCGCCCGGCAGGTTTCGAACGCGTGCCGGATCACGCGTTCGGTGCCCTTGCGCGTGAAGATGATCTCCTGCGTGGCGACCTCATCGGCAGTGCCCTTCTTGAACTGGCCCCACATGCCGGCGTACGCATCTTCCGTGTTCTCGCGCACCACCATCAGGTCCAGGTGCTCGGGCGTCTTGCCCTTCAGGGGTGTGAGCGATTCGTCGTAGAGCTTCACCGGCCGCATGTTGGCGTACAGGTCGAGCCCGAACCGCAGCCGCGCCACGATGCCGAACTCGAGGAAGCCGGGCGTCATGCGCGGATCGCCGATGGCGCCGAGCAGAATGGCGCGGTGGCCCTGCACCTCGGAGAACGACTGGTCGGAGAGCACCTCCTGCGTCTTCAAAAAGTGCTCGGCGCCGAATGGGAACTGCGTGAGCTTGACGCTGAATCCCTCGATGGACGACACGCGCTCAAGCACACGCAGCCCTTCGCGCACCACCTCCGGCCCGATGCCGTCGCCGGGGATGACCGCGATCTCGTAGGTTCGGCTCATGTCCCTTCCCACACTCACGCACCACCACCGGCGCGCGGTTCAAGTCGACTCAGGGCTGCAGCACGTATTCGACGGAGGCCCACGAGCGCTGCGGCTTGTTGAACTTGCGGGCGGCGACGAAGCGCCACGAGCCGACCTGATCGAGCACGTGGTGGATGACGCCCGCGGGGACCTGTGCTTCCGTGATCCACGGCAGCTCCGCCATGAGTGGCCGGCCGGTCTCGCTCACCAGGACCTGGACGTAGATCTGGGTGGGCTTCTTGAGCTTCATGATCGCGCGCAGCGAGTCTTCCGGCTGAGTCTGCGGATTGAACGCCAGCAGCGGTGTGGCGTCGAACTGGACGAACTCCTCCTGCTTCGGGCGCTTGGCCGAGGTGAGCATGGCACAACTGCGCACGCCGGTGAGGAACCGCGTCGGCAGCGAATCCGCGCGCATGCCGGGTAGTCGCAATCGCGCCAGAGCGAGCGCCGGCTCGCGCCAGCTCGAGTCGAGTGCCGCCGCCATTTCCAGCTCCTCGCGCGCCCGAGCACGACGACCACCGCGCCAATCCCAGAGCCCGCTCAGGAAATGCGCCTCGGGCAGCCATGGCTCGAGGTAGCTGGCCCACGACGCGGCCGCCTCGCCGAGCTGTGCGTCACCGGCATGGCTCGCGGCCACCGCCAGCAGCAGCGCCTCCTTGCCCGACAGCGGCCGCGCGTCCGCGGCGCGGCTCGCCATGCTCTTCGCCTCGGGCCAGTCGCGGCGCTGCAGCGCCAGCTCGGCGCGCGCGCGGGCGATGTACCAGTACCAGCCATCGAATGCTCCGTTCACCAGCATGCCCTCGCGCTGAAACGGGTATTCGGTACGGCGCACGCGTCTGCTCGTGTCCGCGAGCGCGGCCGACAGGAGCGGCGTGTGCAGCCGGGCCCACGCGGAATCGACCTGCCCCACGCGCGCCTCGTCCAGCGCGAGCATCAACTCGACGTCTGCGTCAGGGCCCTGCATGGCGCGCAGGGCCTTGAGCTCGGTCAGCGCGCCTGCATAGTTGCCCTGCTCCTCGAGGACGCGTGCCGACGTCGCGGCATCGATGGGCTTGCGCGCAGGGGCGGCGGGTGCGGCGACTGCGTGCCTGGCGCCAGGCGTTGGCTGACGAGCGGGAGCGCTGGCCGTCGCAGCGGCCACGGCGAACAACACCCCGGCCACGGCAAGGCCGCACAGGCTTCGCCTCGCGATGCGCCCGCCCATCGCTGCGCTCACGACACCCGTGATTCGTCGAGCGCAGCCAGCACGGCGCGGATCTCGTCGTCAGCAAGCAGTCGGTCCACCGACTTCGCACGCTGGAACACGGCCTGTACACGCTCGGGGGTGGCGGCGATTTTGCGGCTCTCGAGCCAGAACACCACGTTGCTCTCGCCGCTCATGGGACCGACTTCGATCTCCTGATGGCGCCCGACCATGTCGGCCGGCACGCCGGAGTAGACGCGGTCGGCGAGCCAGGCGTCGCCCTTCTTGAATGCCTTGATGACCGCCGCAGCGTGCACGCCGGTGCCGGTGCGGAACGCGTCCGCCCCCACGACCGGGTAGTTGACGGGGATCGGCACGCCGGTGGCACGGCTCGTCGTCTCGCAGTACTCGGTCAGCGCCGACAGGTCGTTGTCGATCCAGCCCAGCAACTTGAGATTGACGAGCAGCTGGTCCATGGGCGTGTTGCCGACGCGCTCGCCGATGCCGATGGCGCAGCCGTGCACGCGCGTCGCGCCGGCGCGGATGGCGGCCAGGGTGTTCGCCACGGCGAGGCCACGGTCGCAGTGCCCGTGCCAGTCGAGCCCGACATCGGCGCCACTCTCGAGCACCACCTGCTTCGCGAAGCGCACCAGGTTCGCCGCACCGGTCGGCGTCGCATGGCCGACCGTGTCGCACAGGCACAGCCGTTTCGCGCCGCACTCGATGGCGGCGAGGAACAGCCGTCGCAACGTCTCGGGGCGCGCGCGCACGGTATCCTCGGTCACGTACATCACGGTGAGCCCGTGCTTCACGGCGAATGTGACCGCCTCGCGCGTGTGCGCGAGCATCATGTCCTCGGTCCAGTTCTCCGCGTATTGGCGAATCGGGGACGACCCGATGAACGTGCACACCTCGATCGCGAGCCCGGTCTTCTGCGACACCTCGACCACCGGCTCGATGTCACGCAGCATCGTGCGCGCGGCGCAGTTGGCGGCGATTTTCAACTTCGAGGAAACGATCTCCTGCGCCAGCCGCTGCACATCACGCACCACGTGCGGGCCGGCACCCGGCAGGCCGATGTCGGCCGTATCAAGGCCGAGTTTATCCATCAGGTGCAGGATCTCGAGCTTCTGCTCGATGGTTGGCGTGCGCACCGACGGCGACTGTAGGCCGTCGCGCAGCGTCTCGTCGTCGAACTGGATCCGGAACGCCGGCTTCTCCCAGCGCTCGCCGGCTTCGTTCCAGTCGTGGATGAGGTCGCGATCCTGGCTCATGGACCGGGCCTCAGGCTTTCTCGATCAGCACGGCCATGCCCTGGCCGCCACCGATGCACGCCGAGGCGATGCCGAACTTCTTGCCCCGCAATCCCAACTCGACGACGAGCGAATAAATCAGCCGCGTGCCGGTGGCGCCGAGCGGGTGGCCGAGGCCGATGGCACCGCCGTTGACGTTGACCTTGTCGCGATCGAGATCGAGATCCTTCTCGACCGCCAGGTACTGGCCGGCGAACGCTTCGTTGATCTCGAACAGGTCGATCTGGTCGAGCTTCATGCCGGCGATGGCGAGCACCTTGCGAATGGCGGGCGCGGGGCCGAAGCCCATCACGATCGGGTCCACGCCAACGTACGACCAGCCGCGGACGTAGGCGAGCGGCTTCTTGCCGTCCTTCTGCGCGTTGCCCGCCGTCGTCATCACCACGGCCGCCGCACCGTCCACGATGCCCGACGCGTTGCCCGCGGTGACCATGGACTCGGGCCCGAATGCGGGCGGCAGTGCGGCGAGCCGGTCGATCGAGGTGCCGGGGAACAGGTGGTCGTCCTTCTCGACCATCGTGACTTTTTTCCCGAGCTTCACCTCGACGGGTACGATCTCCTGCGCGAAGCGGCCGTTGTTGTTGGCCTTGTTCGCGCGCTCGTGCGAGCGCAGCGCGAACTCGTCCTGCTGCTGGCGGGTGACACCGTACTTGCGCGCGAGGTTGTCGCTGGTCTGCGCCATGTAGAGCCCGCAGTAGCTGTCGCGCAGCGCCGCGAACAGCGAGTCCTCGAGCGCCGGCCCGGGCCCGAGCTTGATGCCGCCGCGTGCGCCGCGCAGCACGTGCGGCGCCTGGCTCATGTTCTCCATGCCGCCCGCCAGCACCCACTGCGCTTCGCCCAGCATCAGGAGCTGGCCCGCGCTCGCCACCGATTGCAGGCCCGAGCCGCACAGCCGATTCACGGTGAGCGCCGGGCACTCGTCCGACACACCGGCTTTCAATCCGACATGGCGCGCGCCGTAGATGGCGTCGGCCGAGGTCTGCAGCGCGTTGCCCATGACGACATGGTCCACCGTTCCGGGCAGCACGTCGGCGCGGTCGAGCGCCGCGCGCGCGGCCGCCGCACCGAGGTCGATGGCGGACACACTCGCGAGCGCCCCGCCATTCTGGCCGTCGCCGCGTTTGCCGCCCACCCACTCGGCCATGGGCGTGCGCGCACCAGAGAGAATGACGATGTCTGGAAGTCCGTTGCTGGACAAGGCCTTACTCCTCGCGTCGAATGTCATGGTTGAAGCGAGCGGCAGGCCTCAGGAGTGCGATACTGGCGGCGGCCCGCCGCGCGGGAATGTCGAGTTCAGATGCGGGACGCTAACACCCGACTCAGGGGGCGACAAGCGCGGCGCGTGGGAGTGCAGTCCGCAGCGAAAACATGCACGGTCGGCCCGGCGCGGCGAGGCCGACTCGCGCAACGCACTGCCTTCCCGACCACGCCGGGGACGACACCGGCGTGCGTGCTAGGCTGCCCCACGATGAAAAGCCATACCGAGTATCTCGCCATGAACGTCCCCGAGCGCCGCGCGTTCGTGAACATCACCCGCGAGGTGGCGCAGGCGGTGGAGAACAGCGGCGTCACGGAAGGGCTCGCGCTCGTGAACGCGATGCACATCTCGGCCAGCGTGTTCATCAACGACGACGAGCCGGGGCTGCATCACGACTACGAGGTGTGGCTCGAGAAGCTCGCGCCGCACGCGCCCACCCGACAGTACCGGCACAACGACACCGGCGAGGACAACGCCGACGCGCACCTGAAGCGCCAGGTCATGGGTCGCGAAGTGGTGGTGGCGGTGACCGCCGGCAAGCTCGACTTCGGGCCGTGGGAGCAGATCTTCTATGGCGAGTTCGATGGCCGCAGGAACAAGCGCATCCTCATCAAGGTGATCGGAGAATGACGAATCCAGAGAACGCAGGTGCTGCGGCGGATCGCGCGATGGTCACGGTGCGCCCGGTAAGGCCGAACGACCTCGGGCGCGTGTGGGAGATGATCCGCGGGCTGGCGGAATACGAGAAAATGACCGACCTCCTCACCGGCTCGCGCGAGCGGCTGCAGGCGCTGCTGTTCGACGCTCCGCCCGCGCTGTTCGGCCGCGTGGCCGAGCGCGCCGACGGCCGGCTGGTGGGCTACGCGCTCTACCACTTCACCTACTCGTCGTTCCGCACCAGCGCACGCATGTGGCTCGAGGACCTGTTCGTGGAGGAGACCGCCCGCGGAACGGGTGCGGGGGAGAAGTTGTTTGACGCGTTCGTCGAGGACGCGCTCGCGCACGGCTGCCACCGCGTGGACTGGGCCGTGCTCGAGTGGAACCCGGCCCGCGCGTTCTACGAGCGCATGGGCGCCGGCCGTTCGGACGACGGCATGCTGCAGTACGGGCTCGACACCGCCGGCATGAAGCGACGGCTGGAGCGGGCATGAGCGACGCCGCGCGGGACACCACGCGACGCGCGCTCGCGGCGCTGTTCCCGCGCGTGGTGCTCGGGCTGATCTTCTTCCAGGCCGGGCTCTACAAGGTGTTCGTGCAGACGCCCGTGGGTCACGCGAAGCAGTGGTTCCTGCCCTTCGCCGACACGTTCCTGCCCGCATGGTCGCTGTGGGCGATGGGCGTGACCATCCCGTTCGTGGAGCTGTTGGGTGGCTTCCTCGTGCTCGTGGGCCTCTCTACCACCACCGGTCTGGCGATGCTCGGAGCCGTGCTGTGCATCGTCACGTTCGGCCACCTGTTGCACGATCCGCTGTACGCGTTCCACGAGCACGTGTTCCCGAGACTCGTGCTCACCGTGATCGTCCTGTCTCTGCCGCGCGCGTGGGACCGGTTCTCCGTGGACGCCTGGCGCGAACGGTCTAGAAGTCCGGCATCGTGATCCGCGCCGACCTGGTGTCGGGGATCTCGACCGTGCTCTTGGGGATCAGCTCCGCATAGTGCAGGAGCGAGAACCCGAACGGGTTCGACGGGTCCTGGTCCAGGATGAGCAGGTTGGTATCGACCATGCGAAAGCGCCCGAACTCCGACGTACCGCCCTGCAGGTAC
>JAYVCN010000493.1:0-4967 GCA_043749875.1 Candidatus Eiseniibacteriota bacterium
TCATCGCTTGGGCTTCTTGGCGATGGGCTTGTGCTTCGCGTGGGTCACGTGGGTCACGTGTGGCTTGGGCTTGGTACTCAATGGCGCGACCGCGGCGGCGCCGTTCACCACGAACGCGCCGGTGAATCCCGAGCCGATGGCGCGGCTCTTGAGCGCTTCGGCGGCGTCACGCGTCAAACACTCGCTCGTGCGCACCTTGTAGAGCCCCTTCTCGAGCTTGGTCACCATCGGCGCCATCAATAACGACTGCGCCGCGGCGCGGCGGGATTCGGCCTTGGCCTGCTCCACGGGTGCGGCGATCTGGAGTCGCCAGCACTCCCCTGCCGCGGGCTTCGCAGCCGGCGCCTCGCCCGCCATCGCGGTGGAGGGCGGAGGGGTTGCGGACGACGGCGACGTGGTGACAGTGGTCGGCGCCGCGGCGGGCGGCGGCGCGGCGAGCGTGTCCGGCATGGTGAGCGTGCCGCCGGGATTGTTCCCCAGCGGCTGCGTGGGCGACGGCACCGGTACGGCGGAAGTCTCGTTCTCGGGCGTGCGCTCGACGCGCAACGTGTCGTACGCCGACTCGGGGGCACGCACGGTCCGCGTTGGATCCACGCGCAACGTGTCGTATGCCGCGGCGGGCGCCGGCAGGGTGAGCGTGCGGTTCTCGCGTAGCGTGTCGTAGGCCGCCGCAGGCGCCGGCGTAGTGACCGTGCGCGTTCCGCGCGGCGGCGGCACCTGCTGCGACGGCGACAGCGGCTCAGGGATCGTGGCGAGCACGCGCTCGGCGTCGGCCGAGGGCGTCGAGTCGCGCACGACAAATGCCCGCACGGGTTCGCGGCGCGGCTCGCTGCGGGGTGGCGTGGGCGCCGGCACGGGTGTGCTCGACGAGGCTGGCACTGGCATGCTTTTCTGGCCAACCGACAGCGGCGCACAGCTCGACGTCGCAACCCATGCGACACACAGCAGCTTCAGTCCCCACCCACGAGCATCGCTCATCCTTGGCTCCCGCGTGCGCGCACCGCTTCGGTCACGCGCCGCACCTGTTCGCTGTCCGCAAGCCGGCACACCAGCGTGCCCTGCGGCGTCACCACCACCACCATATCGGAAAGTCCCAGCGGAGCGGCAGGGGATCCGTCACCCACCACCACGCAGCGATCGCAGTCCACCGGCACGGCCTCACCCCAGGTGACGTTGCCGCGCGCGTCGTGGGGCTGGTGCTGCGCCCACGCGCGCCAGCTGCCGAGGTCGTCCCAGTCGAACGCCGCCTCGAGCATGACCACGTTCGGCGCCACCTCCAGCACAGCGTAGTCGACCGACACCGATTCGACGGCCGGGAACCGCGCGGCGAGCACATCCTCAAAGGCCCGCTCCTGACCGGCATGGAAATTCAGCCCGGCGAACGCCTCCGCGACCGCTGGCCGCCCCGCGGCCAGCGCTGCAAAGAATGCGCGCTTGCCCCACACGAACATGCCGCTGTTCCATGCGTACTCACCGCTTGCCACCCACGCCTGTGCGCGCGCCAGGTCCGGCTTCTCGGTGAACTGTGCGACACGGTGCAATCGCTCCGAAAGCTTCGCGCCGCGCTTCACGTAGCCAAGGCTTGTGTCCGCCCGGCTCGGCTGGATACCGAACGTCACCAGCAGCGGCTCGCGCGCCGCCACACTGAATGCGCGTTCGAAGTCGGCCACGAACGCAGTCTCGTCGTCGATGGCGTGATCGGAGGGGAACACCGCGAACGTCGTGTGGTCCGAAAAAAACGCCGCCGCCGCGGCGATGGCCGGCGCCGTGTTCCGTCCCATCGGCTCGCCCACCACGATGGCGCCCGGGCACTCGCGCCGGCACGCCTCGACCAGTGCCGCCGAGGTCATCACCACGATGCTCGCCGCCGGCATGAGTCGCGTGGCGCGGGCGAATGTGGCCGCCAGCAGGGTGCGGCCGCCCGGGGCCAGCGGCAGGAGCTGCTTGGGGCGCGCGGGCGTACTCCAGGGCCAGAAGCGCTCGCCGCGTCCACCGGCCAGGATGAGCGCAGCGCGCTCGATGGGAGGCTGGGTCATGTGGCGTGAAGGGTTAGCACAGGGGCGGGGGCGGCGCCACGGCCGCAGCGCGGGCTCACGCCAGCCGCCCGGGTCACCGCTTCTTCCCCGTCACCTCTTCGTACAACTTCGCCGTGGACTCCGCGACGTTGTCCCACGAGTAGTGCTGGGCGATATGCGCTCGCGCCTGCGAGCCGTAGCGCTCGACCTCTTCCGGGTGCTGGATCAGGTGCTCGAGCTTGGTGCGCAGGTCTTCCACGTCCCGAGAGCGAAACGAGAGTGCGCACTCCTCGGCCACCTCCATGTTCTCGGGGATGTCCGAGACCAGCACGCAGCGCCCGTACGAAAGCGCCTCGAGCAGCGCGATGGACAGCCCCTCCATGGTGGACGGCTGCACGACGCAGTAGGCGTTGCTCCACAGCTCTTCCAGCGCTTCACCGAACACGTAGTCGAGCAGGCGGATGCGATCGCTCTCGTAGCGCTTCAAGAGGTTCACGTAGTCCTGCGAGAAGGACAGGCCGCCCACCAGCGCCAGCTTCATGTCGGTTTTTATGTGGCTGAACGCCTCGCACAGGAAGTGCACGCCCTTCTCGGGCACGAGCCGGCCCACGAACAGCACGTACCTGCCCGGCTCGAGCCCGAGCGAGGCCAGCTTCTTCGCCGGGCGCGGATGCGGCATCATGGTGCCGTTGGGGATGTAGGTGGCGTCGATGCCATGCGTCTGCTTGAAGTGCGCGCGTAGCGTCTTGCTCACCACGATGGTGGCATTCGGGAAGTGCGCGGCGGGGCCCTCGCAGTGCTTCAGCACCCAGGCGGCGGCCTTGCCCCACTTCTCGCGCTGCCAGTCGAGCCCGTGCACCGTCACCACGGTCCGCGAGCCGGTCAGGCGCGGCAGCGATGCGAACAGCGATGGGCCGAGCGCGTGGAAGTGCACCACGTCATACCTGCGCAACATCGACTCCAGCGTGGCCCACGCCACATGCGTTGCGGTGTCCAGATGTTTCGTATGAATGCTCGGCCGGCGCAGGAGCCCGACGTCGTGGTACTCGCTGCCCGCGGGCGTGTAATAGAGCCGGCAGAACACGTCCACGTCCACGCCGCGCTCCACGAGGCGGCGCGCGATCTCGTCCACGTGGCGCTCGATGCCGCCGTAGGTGGCGGGGATGCCCTTCTGCCCGATCATCGCCACGCGCATCAGGCGGCTCCCTCTGCGCGAGCCGCCACGCGCGTCGCCAGCATGCCGGCAAGCCGCGCGCCGAGGGTGCCCCAGGCGTAGTCAGCGAGCACCGCCGGCGCCGCCTCGCCCCGCGCGGCCCAGCCCCGCGGGCGCGCGTGCAAGGCATCGGCGAACACCTCGCGTTCGGCGCTCACCACGCTTGCGGACAGCGGCGCGTAGCCGCGCAGCCCGAACGCCGTGGACACCACCGCGAGCCCGAGCGCCAGATAGGTGGGGATCTTGACGTTGCTGCCGCCGCCGCTCGTGACCGGGTTCAAGCCCGCGTCGGCGGCGGCCAGCACGGAGGCGAGGTCCGGCGTCTCGGGCCGCGTCACGAGCCCCGGTGCGCGCGTGCCGGTGTGGCGCCGTGCCACCGCGCCCACGGCCAGCAGCACGAAGCCCTCGCCGGCGAGCCGCGGCAGGATGTGCTCGATCAACCACGCGAGCGCGGCGTGATTCGGCTCCCAGTCGCCGCCCACGAACGCGGCGACGTAGGCATGCTCCGGGATCCCGAGCGCTCTGCGGGCGCTCGCCCGGCCCTCGGCCGTGGGAGCGCAGAGTGCAGTCTCGTCGTAGCCGTTGGCCACCACCTCGACCTCTCGAGCGCCATGCAGCGAGCGCAGCAGTGCGGCGTCTTCATCCGTGCAGGCGACGCAGACGTCGCTCTCGTGGACGGCGCGGCGTTCAAGCGCCTGCAATTTCGCACCCCAAGCGGCGCGGCCGAAGACGCGCGGCGCGGTGGATTCCCAGCGCTGCGCCTCGACGTTGTGCGCGTGGTAGACGCGCAGCGCCGGGCCGCGACCCGCGCTTCGGTCGGGTACCCCGGCGAACATGCCGGTGAGCGCGAGGTCGCACATGAGGGTGTTCGGGAATCGCTCGGCAAGCTCGCTCGCCCCTGCAGGGGACGGCCCGTCAGGCGCGCCAAGCACGCGCTGGTACTGCTCCGCGCGCGCGCGGTGTCCCGCCTCGGCCGTGAACAGCGGCGCCAGCCGGCCGCGCTCGAGCCACCAGGCCACGCTCGTGTGCCACGACTTCACGCGCCGCAGTTCCACGCCCGCCACGGTCTCGGCGCGCGCACCGCGTGAGCGGTTGGGCACCACGCACAGCACCCGCACGCGCGCGCGCGTCGCCATGCCGCGTGCGAGCCCGAATAGCCGTTGCGTGGCGCCGAACAGTGGCGGGTAGATGTCGTTGTCGCACGCCACGTGGATCAGCACGCGGCCTCGCGCACCGCCGCAGGGGCCGCGGCGCCGCCGCGGACAAAGCCCACCACCATGCCCGCCGCCATCACCGTCCAAGTGGCGAGCGAGTGGAGCGCCAGCCGTGGGCTGCCCTTCCGCACGGTCATGAGCGCCAGCAGCGCCAGCGGTAACAACGCCCACGTGCAGAGCCCGCGCGCGCCGCCGAGCCGCCATGCAAAGGGCGCCGCGAGCCACAAGGCGAGCGTTGCGACGTAGTGCGCATTGCGCTTTACCAGGACCTCGAACCCGGGCTGCCCGGCGTACAGTCGCAGCGCCTGCCCCGGGCCGAAGCACAGTCCTGCGCGCCAGCGCCGGCCGTATTCGGACCAGCTCGGCCGCGGCGCGCTCCAGTGGCGCGCGGCGAGCGGCGCCAGCGTGCGCATGCGAAAGCCCGCGCGCCGCAGCCGCAGCCCCAGCTCGAAGTCCTCCTCGCTGTTCAGGCGCGCATCGTAGCCGCCGGTCTGCTCCAACGCGTCGCGCCGGTAGAGCGAGAGC
>JAYVCN010000494.1:0-3645 GCA_043749875.1 Candidatus Eiseniibacteriota bacterium
GCGGGCTTGTGCTCACGTAGGCCGCGCGCGACGCCGTGGATCGAGTGGGCGGTGCTGACAGCGTGCACGAAGGCGTCAACTCGGCCGCTGGTTTGAATCCAAATCTCCTCCCCCATCGCGAGGTAGCCGTTGATCGCGTCACGGTTGTTCAGTTGATCACACCACCAGTAGTTCGGCTTCGCGCTGAGCTCGTGCGCCCTCGCAATCATAGCCTTGATGAGCGCTTCAGTGATGCGCCCATTGTCGCTTTGCACATCCTCGACCATCGCACCGAACGCTTGCATGGTCCGTCGTTTCTCGTCGCTGAAGGCATCGGAAAACACGATGTGAAGCCCATACCCCTTGGCAGCGCAAACCAGCGCCAGGGAAACGCCCGTTGTGCCAGCCGTGTACTCCAGCACGGTTCCCCCCGGCCGCAGCCGTCCGTCGCGTTCGGCCGCCTCAATCGCCGCACGGGCCATCCGGTCCTTCATGCTCCCAGTCGGATTCCCCCACTCCAATTTGACCACGATTCGAGCGCAGCCAGGCGGAACAACCTTGCGCAGCTCTGCGATCGGCGTGTTGCCGATGGCGTCCAATACTGTCCCTGACATGGCAGCTCCATTTCCGGACGCATCCAGGAGCGCCCATTGCGACAGTGCGAGACGCCTAACACTGCGTTCAGCTGCAAGCGGCGCCCATTTTCGCCGCGCCGCTCGTCACCTGCAACGCATTGTTGGACCGCTACTCATTCGATGTACCTGAGCACGACCTCACGCCCAGCGGCTAGGTCGTGCAGCGCGTTCTCGTCGGCGACAGAGAATTCAGAGTAGGTGAGCTCGTCTCCATGGCCCAGGTTATCGCCCTCGTGACTCACCAACAGGATCTTCCTGACGCCAGCAAATACCCACCCAGCGGGTCTGCCGTTCCACCGGAAGGTGCCGTCGGAGTCACCCTCGTCTAGCCGTGCACGCTCGGTGGCACGCTCTTGGGCCAGCGACTCCGACGCCGCTTCCACGAGAAGGATGTTCTCCCAAACAGGGTAGTGATCCTGCTGCCCATCCTTGAATCGAACGTACATGATCGCGGAGGCTGCGTACCAGGGCATCACGCTCCTATTGGTCGGTCCAACGACTGGGGCGTAAGCTGCGGGCCGCAGGCCAGTCAGCTTCACGCCCGTGTTCGGCGGCTCTCAGCAATGGGTGCATCTCCCGTCGCCACTCAGTTCAATGTCACCATGTCGGTCTCTGGATACGCCTGAGAGCCCCTGATCCTACCCCGGTGGGGGCCACGCATCGATGACCTGACGCAGGGCAACGATCTTCCCGAGGTGGTAAGCATTATGAACGGCCAAGCTCTCGAGCCTCTCGGCAAGCGTGACGCCCGGGCACACTTCATCCATCAGCGCCTCAGGCGAGCGCCCTAACTCTACTGCCGTCTCCGACCCGGCGAGAAACTCACTGACGAGATCCTCCCACATGCGCTCGTTGCCAGGAGCCTCTGAGGGAAAGTCCTGTCCCCCGTCGATCCATGCAGCTGCGGCTGGTTCATCGCATTGAACGACGATCGACTGCCACTTAGTTGTGTGCCAGAGCTCCTCGTAGATCGTATGCGGGAGCCCAAGTGGCCGCACGCTCACCTGCTCGACCGTCAGACCCGAGAGCAGGCGAGCCCGGGACATGAACTCCCCGTCAATGAAAAGATGCTCCCACTGACCCATGAATCGAATGTCTTTCCCCTAGAGATGACGTGCGGCAGTCCGCCGAACGAGTAGTGGACGGGTCAACGTAAGCGGATCTGCCGCTGCCGCCCGCCCGGATAGCACGGTAAGTCATCCCCATCCTCCCCGCCTTCGGCCGCTCAACCCTGCCGCCGTGTAGCCAGATAGGCTGCGGGGCGTCGCCCATGTAGCGCAGGCATGAGCGCATCTCCTCACGCCCTCCATCCAGCGGGCTGCGCACGCCGCGACCGCTGCGGTTCAGGACATGCGTGTAGATCATGGTCGTGTTCACGTCGCGGTGGCCGAGAAGTTCCTGGATCGTGCGGATGTCGTAGCCGTTCTCCAGCAGATGGTCGCGAACGAGTGCCGCAGCGTGTGGCAGCTCGCGGGCTTGCGGATGCGCGCTCTCAGCACGGCCTCGCGCACCGCACGTTGCAGCACCGTTTCGTGCAGGTGGTGCCGACGACGGCGGCCGCTCGCGGGGTCGGTGTAGAACCGCGTTGCCGGGAACACCCACTGCCAGCCGAGTTCGCTGGGCGCTCGCGGATACTTGCGCTCGAGCGCCAGCGGCAGCTCCGTGGCCAGATGCGTCAGGAAGGCGCTCACCTCGGCCTTGCCCATCTCGCGCGGGTGGCACTTGCCGTGGTACAGCACGAAGCGTCGCACCCACGCCACGTAAGCCTTTTCCGTCCGCCGGCTGTAGTGCCGAACGCGGATCGCGTCGCGCACACGGTCGAGCAGCCGTGGCTCCGGTGCGCGCCCACCGCCCGTCACGGTGCCCGCCTCGCGTACCCATCCCGCCGGCCCCAACTGGAGTTCGCCCGGTACCCCGTAAGACATGGTCGCGATCAAATCGGTTCCCTCCCGGGAGCGCAGATCAGGGGCACGGTGCAACGCCCCGAGCATCGCCCGCTCGCACCGCGACGTCAATCCACTCCTCCATATTCCTCGCCGCCTCCGCCTCCCGCGCGCACCGCCCACGAAACCCCTACCCCACCCGCACCGCGTCCGCCCTCAGGAACCGCCCCGTGTGCGACGCTTCGCACGCCGCCACTACGTCGGGCGTTCCCTCCACCACCAGTTCGCCGCCGGCGTCGCCGCCGTCCGGTCCCAGGTCCACCACCCAGTCGCTGCAGCGGACGACGTCGGTGTTGTGCTCGATCAACACCACGGTGTCACCACGCTGGGTCAGATCGTCCAGCACTTCGAGCAGCCGCTGCACGTCGGCCCAGTGGAGTCCCACGGTGGGCTCGTCCAGCACGTACAGCGACGGTCCCGCGCCGCGCTCGGCCAGCTCGCGCGCGATCTTCAGGCGCTGCGCCTCACCGCCCGAGAGCTGCGTGGCGGGCTGCCCGAGCCGCAGGTAGCCGAGTCCCACCTGGCGCAGCACGTGCAGCGGTCGCAGGAACTTGGGCTCCTTGCCGAAGTGCTCGAACGCGCCGTCCACGGTCATGTCGAGCGCCTGCTTGATGTTCACGCCGCGCACGCGCACGTCCAGCACCTCGGGCTTGAAGCGCGCGCCGCCGCAGATCTCGCACGGCACCAGCAGGTCGGCGAGGACGTACATCTCCACCTGCACCCAGCCGGCGCCCTCGCAGTGGTCGCAGCGGCCGCCGGCGGTGTTGAACGAGAACGCGCCGTCCTTCAACCCGCGCGCCATGGCCGCCGGCTGGCGCGCGAACACCTCGCGCAGCGCGGCGTAGGCGCCCAAGTAGGTCACCGGGCAACTGCGTGGCGTGCGGCCTATGGGCGACTGGTCCACCAACACCACGCGCTTGAGTCTCTCCAGCCCCTTCACGGCCCTGTGCGCGCCCACGGGCTCGTCCTCGCTGCCCTCGTAGCGGTAGCGCGCGGCGCGGTAGAGCACGTCCTCGACCAGGCTGCTCTTTCCTGAGCCCGACACCCCGGTGACCGTCGTGAGCCGCCCGAGCGGGAAGCGCGCGGTG
>JAYVCN010000495.1:0-4450 GCA_043749875.1 Candidatus Eiseniibacteriota bacterium
GCGCGCCGTTGGCCGAGCGTGCGCGCCGCGCAGTGGCCGACGTGGCCGAAGGCTACAGCTCGCTCGAATACGACCTCGCGGCCGGCAAGCGTGGCGACCGCGGCCTCGGCCCCGAGCGCTGGCTCACCCGGCTCACCGGCGCCGAGGCAGCACTGGTCGTGAACAACGGAGCAGCCGCGATTCTCCTCGCGCTCGCGGCCGTGGCAGGAAACAGGAAGGTCATTGTCTCAAGAGGCGAACTGGTCGAGATCGGCGGCAGCTTCCGCGTGCCCGAGATCATGGAGATGAGCGGCGCCACTCTGGTCGAGGTCGGCGCCACGAACCGCACGCACATCCGCGACTACGAGAAGGCGCTCGCCAAGCACGGCAAAGAAACGGCCGCCATCCTGCGCGTGCATCGCAGCAATTTTCGGATGCAAGGTTTCGTACAACAGCCCGAGCTCTCCGACCTCGCCAAGCTAGCCCATCGCCACAAGCTCCCGCTCATCGAGGACCTGGGCAGCGGCGCGCTCGTCGACCTGTCGGCGTTCGGGCTCGAGCGCGAACCCACTGTGGGCGATAGCCTTAAGGCGGGCGCGAATGTGGTCACCTGCTCCGGCGACAAGCTGCTGGGGGGCGCACAGGCAGGCCTGGTTCTGGGACAGAAATCGCTGCTGACCCAGGTCCGCCGCCATCCGCTCGCGCGCGCGCTGCGCGCCGATAAGCTGGCGCTCGCGGCACTCGAGGCCACGCTTTCGCTCTACGCCGAGCCGGAGCGGGCGCGAGCAGATATCCCAACGCTGGCCATGCTCGCGGCCAGCCCGGCCGAACTTGCCGCACGCGGCGAGCGGCTCAAGTCCGAGCTCCTCGCGCGCGTCCCAGGCCTCACCGCGGACATCGTGGCGGGCGAGGGCGAGGTGGGCGGCGGCTCGTTGCCACTCCAGAAATTGCACGGCCCAGTAGTGGCGTTCGCACACGCTGACTTTTCAGCCGCAGAGCTCGAATCGCGTGCACGCGCGGCGGACCCGCCGATCATCGGTACGATTCGCGGCGGCCGGTTCCGGCTCGATCCGCGGACGTTGACTGAGTCCGAGGTGAGCATCGCCGCGACAGCGCTGGCGAACGTCTGGGGAGCGCGTTGACCAAGCGCTGACGCCCGGGGTTTCGTGCGCCGCGTGCGCCTCCCGACCGTGTCGCGAGTGCTGCATTCTCGTTGACCGCGGCCGCTAGAGCCTCTACTTTCTTCGGCGGCAGACCCAGCACAGGACGACATGCTCGCGACCCCGGCCGCCACACGTGGAGCCCTCCGGCTTCACTAGGCCAACGCTCGCGTGACTCACGTCCCGGGCCGGGGAATGCCATCCGAGACAGCGCTCACGCAGCCAGGACAGACATCCGAAGTCTCGCATCGAACAACGACCCGGGGGGGCTGGTTTCCCCCGCGAACGGTGCTCGAGAGTGGTCCAGCCGTGGACGGACCGACTGCGCGCAGGCGCCTTATCGCCCTGCAGCCTGGTCATCCCGTGCCCGGCTCGCCCCCCTCCCGCGCGCCCGTGGAGTTCAGGGATGTTCCTCTCCAAACTCGAGATCCAGGGCTTCAAATCGTTCGCCGACCGCACCGAACTCCAGTTCGGCGACGGCATCACCGGCGTCATCGGGCCCAACGGCTGCGGCAAGACCAACGTCTCCGACGCCATCCGCTGGGTGCTCGGCGAGCAGTCCGCCAAGCAGCTGCGTGGCGACTCGATGGAGGACGTGATCTTCAACGGCTGCCCGAGCCGCAAGCCACTCGGCATGGCCGAGGTGCACGTCACATTCAAGAACGACCGTGGCGTGCTGCCGACGGAGTTCTCCGAGGTCACGCTCTCGCGCCGCGTGTTCCGCTCCGGCGTGTCGGAGTATTTCCTCAACAAGACGCCGTGCCGGCTGCGCGACATCCGCGACCTGTTCTTCGACACCGGCATGGGCAGCCACGCCTACTCGGTGATCGAACGCGCGATGGTCGATAATATTCTGTCGGATAACACCGGGCATCGGCGTTTTCTGTTTGAAGAGGCCTCAGGCATCACCAAGTACAAGCAGCGCAAGAAAGAGGCCCTGAATAAACTTGACGCCACCGAAGGCGATCTCACACGTTTGAATGACATCGTGTTCGAGATCGAGCGCGAGCTGCGTTCGCTCGCGCGCCAGGTGGGCAAGGCGCGCCGCTACCAGCGCTTGCGCGACGAGGTGCGCGACCTGGACCTGGCGCTGACCGCCGGCAGCATCGAGGCGCTGCGTGTGCGCGAGGTGACGGCCAAGGAAGAGTGGCAGGAGGAGGCGACCCGCCGCGAGGGCATCACCGCCGAACTCAATCGCACCGAGGCCACGCTCACCGAGCGCAAACTCTCGCTGCTCGAACTCGAGCGCGAGCTGATGACGGCACAGGGTGGCCTCAAAGATCGGGAAGAAGCGCGCGTCGCGGCCGAACACCAGGTCGTGCTGCTGCGCGAGCGCGCCGACGGCCTCCTGCGCCGAGCCGAAGAAGCGCAGCAGGAAGCGAGCCGAATGGGCGAGCGTCTCCAGGAGACTCAGGTGAGAGAGCAGGAGACGCAGCTCACGCTCAAGTCCACCCGCCAGCAGCGCGAGGCGTCACACGCCGAATCCGAGCAGGCCGAGGCCGCACTGGAGCAGCTCGAGCAGGAGCTGCGCGCGAGCCGTTCGCGCGCGGCCGAGCACAAGCAGCTTTCGCTCGACCTGTTCTCGGTCGAGGCCGACAAGAAGGGCGCCTGCGAGCGCATGCGCGACCGCCTCGCCTCGCTCGGCGAGCGCCGCAGCGCCGCCGAGACGCGCCGCACCGAGTTGCTCGAGCGCGTGAACGAGATCGAGCGCGCCAAGGTCGAGGGCGAGGACCGCCGCCGCGAGCTGGACGAGTCGCTCACCGGTGCGCGCGGCGAACTCGCGGCCAGCGAGGACGCCATCCGCGCCGTCGAGGTGCGCATGCACGAGGCCGACGCGGCGCTGTCGCGGCTGCGCCAGGAGACCGCCGCGGCCGATTCGCGCCTGCGCACACTGCTCGAGTTGAAGGCCAACTTCGAGGGCGTGTCCGAGGGCGTCAAGGTACTGCTCGCCGAGCGCGACTCGCTGCCCGGTCTCATCGGCGTTGTGGCCGACGTACTCGAGGTGCCGTCGGCTTATCTCGACGCGCTCGAGGCCTCGCTCGGCGAGGCGGCGTCGTTCGTGCTGGTCGAGTCTCGCGATGCACTCGAGCCGTCGATCGAACGCCTGCGCCGCCCCGAGGGTGGCCGCGCGACGCTCGTGGATCTGTCGGCGCTCGCTCGCCGCACGTTGCCCGACGTGCCGGCCGTGAGCGGCGTGGTCGGCCGCGCTTCGGACCTGGTCCGCTGCGACGAGCGCTTCCGCCTGCTGGCCGAGCGGCTGCTCGGTTCGGTCGTGGTGGTGGAGTCGCGCGAGCTGGCGGCGACGCTGGCACTCGAGGCACCGGCGGGGCTGCGCTTCGTGAGCATCGACGGCGAGGTGTGGGAGCGCGGCCGCGTGCGCGCGGGTGCGACCCGCAACACCGGCGGGCTGCTGCATCGCGAGTCCGAGATCCGCGAACTGTCGGGGCGCCTGGCGGAGCTGGGCCTGGTGGTGGAGGGCGCGCAGAACAGCCGCGATGCCGAGGACGAGGCGCGCGCCCGTGCCATCGAGCAACGTGACCACGCGCGCTGGCTGATGGACGAGACGCGCACCGCGCTCGAATCACAGGTGCGCGAGCTGGCCGGCCTGGAGCGCGAGCGCACGTTCGCCGCGAACGAGGCGGCCGAGCGCGTGCGCGAGCGCGACGGCATCGCGCTCGAGAGCGAGACGGTGGCGCGCACGCTGGCCGAGGCCGAGGCCGAGCTGGCGCAGTTCCAGGGCGAACTCGACCAGGTCCGCACCCAGTTGGCAGAGACCGATGGCGCCGTGTGCACGCTGGAATCGCGCCGCGACGCGGCATCGCAGCGCGCGCAGGCCGCGCGCGAAGCGCTGTTGCAGCTGTCGCGCTCGGCGGGCGAGCTCGAGGCGACGTGGGCGCGGCTCGAGCAGACGGTGAAGGAGCTGGCCACGGGCATCGCCGCGCGCGCGGCTGAGGCATCGCAGCACGGTGGCAGCATCGCGGGCATCGAGGCCGAGGTCACGGGCCTGTCGTCCGGGCTCACCGGGTTGCTCCAGTCCGAGGGCACGCAGCGCGAGCGCGTGGTCGAGTTGCAGAAGGGCTTCTTCGCGCTCAAGGAGGAAGTGCAGGCGCTCGACGACCATGCCCGCGATACCCGCTTCCAGCACACCGAGCTGGGCGAGCGCTTGCATCAGCTCGAGCTGGACCGCGTGCAGGCGCGCGCTGAACTCGACCGCACGTTCGAACGCTTGAAGAGCGAGTACGAGATCGAACCCCAGAGCTTCGAGATTCGTCCGCTGCCCGAGGGCATCACGCCCGAGGCCGCGCCGGTGC
>JAYVCN010000496.1:0-2776 GCA_043749875.1 Candidatus Eiseniibacteriota bacterium
GGGACGGGCGGCGCGAGTCACGGCGACGAAGCTAGCACAACGCAGAGGGCGCGGCGGCCGTGGCCATCGCGCCCTCGTGCACGAGCAGCGTTGCGTTACAGCGGCTTCGTCAGAGCGTCTTCTTGGGACGTCCCGGCTTGCGGTTCATCGTGAACAACGCATTGAGGTAGTTCGTCACCTCTTCGCGCACGATGCCCGGCATCACGGCGCGAACCTTGGCCTGGACGCCGGCGCGAACCTGCACCGCGATGTTGTTGCCCGCGCCCGACTGCGTGAGCAGGCTGGGACGGCGGCCTCTGCGGCCGACGAGACCTTCCTTCTTCCGCCAGGAGTAATACGTGACGGGGGTGACGCCGAACTTCTTCTTCACGTCGTTCGCCGTCAGGTTTTCCTTCTGGGCGGCCGCCAGGATCTCTGACCGCTTCTGAATGGTGTACGTCTTCCGTGGACGCTTCGCCATGCTGCCTCCGGTATTCTGGGGGGTCGTGCGTTCAGGGGGAACGCACCGCTGAGCGAAGGGTTAACGACCTGGACGCGATCTGTCAACCTTCAATGTCGTATTCTCCGGGTCAGGCGACGAATATGAAGTCGAGTAGTTCGCGCCGGCCGGCGTGCGTCAAGGATCGTCGCCAGCGCCCGCGAGCCTCCGGTGCCATCAGGGCCAGGACCACTGGTGATTCCAGCTTAGGGGCCAGTTCCGTGTCGTGTCGGCGGATCTCGTGACAGCCGGCGACCCGCGCACCGAGCGCATCCCGCCATCGGGCGAGGCTGGTTCCCACGCCGACGAGCGTGGCTCGGCGCCCGTTTTGGAGGAGCCCGTCATCGAGCGCCGCGATCTTCAATGACATGAACTTTGCATGTGAATAGCGTGCATCCGTTCGCGTCGAACTTCCCGCATGCTGTCGCCATAAGTAGAGGGGTTCCGCCAACTTGGCGAACCTCGCATGCGCTTTGAACAGGCGCACCCACAGATCGAGATCCTCGGCCCAGCCGTGCTCCTGCCAGCCTCCGGATGATTCCAGCGTCGAGCGGCGGATCATGGCGGTGCCGTGCGCGAGCGGACTATCGATCAGCAGCTCCCGACGCATGTCCTCGTGCTCGAGGAGTGCATTGTGCCAGACGGCCCAGCGCCGCATGCCGGCGCCCGTCGCCGCGGCAGGGAACAGACGCAGCCCGGTTCCCAGCACGTCGACATGTGGGTTGCGCGCGAGCCAGGCCAGCTGGCGGGCGAACCGCTCGCGATGGGACAGGTCGTCGGCGTCATGACGCGCCACCCACGCTGCCCGGGCCAGCGACAGGGCGAGATTGAGCGCGGTGGGGAGCCCGAGCGGCGGTGTGTGTCGAACCACGAGCCGCGGATCCCGGCGCGCGGCCTCGTCGAGGATCGCCCCCGAGCCGTCGCGTGAACCGTCGTCCACCGCGATGACTTCATGGTCAGTTTCGGTCTGCCGCGCCAGCGAAGCCAGGGAGGAGGCCAGCCACGGGGCCGCGTCGCGCACGGGCAGGAGCACGGAGACTCGGGGCTGGGAGGGCTGTTGCATGGGGCGCGACGCTAGCAGAACCGTTTTGCTAGGGTGAATGTCATGGCGGGGCACCGGCTGTTGATACTGGGTGGCGGGTTCGGCGGGCTCGACGTGGCGCGCGCCGTGGGCGGCTCGCGAGCGGCGCGCGGTTACTGGGACACGCTGTTGGTGGACAAGGAGAACTTCTTCCAGTTCAACCCGCTGCTGCCCGCGGTCGCGGTCGGGGCGGTCGAGACGCGGCACATCGTCTACCCGTTGCGCGAGATGGCCCGCCATCGGCACATCCGGTTCCAGAAGAACAAGGCCATCCGCATCGACCTCGAGCGGAAGGTCGTCGAACTGCACAACCGGCTGGTCGAGCCGTGGGACACGCTGGTGATCGCGGCCGGCAGTGTGACGAATTGGTTCGGCGTGCCGGGCGCCGAGGCGTACGCGCGACCATTCAAGACGCTGGTCGATGCCATGACGCTGCGTGCGCGCGTGGTCGAGTTGTTCGAGATGGCGGAGCAGGCACGCTCGGACGCGCAGCGCCGCACCCTGCTATCGTTCGTTCTCGTGGGCGGTGGGGTGACTGGAGTCGAAGTCGCCGCTGAGCTCATAGAAATGTCGCGCGAGACGTTGCTGCCGCGCTACCCGTCGCTGTCGAATTCGCATCTGTCCGTCACCGTGGTCGAGGGGGGCGACCGGCTGGTGCCCGCGGCGCGCCCTGCGCATTCGGCCTACGTCGCGCGCTTCCTCGCGCGGCGCGGCGTGCGGGTCGAGCTGGGTGCTGCGGTGATCCGGGTCGAGCCGCACGCCGTGCAACTCGCGGACGGCCGCATGCTGCCGGCATTCACCATCCTGTGGTCGGCCGGCGTCACGCCGCCCGCGGTCGTGCGCGAGCTGCCGCTGCGCCACCACCGCGACGGCCGCATCTGCGTGGACGAATACCTGCATGCGCTACGACCGGACGGAGCGCCGCTCGCCGACGTTTACGTGATCGGCGATTGCGCCGCGTCCAAGCGCGATGATGGTCGCATGCAGCCGCAGTTGTCGCAGACCGCGATCGCCATGGGCGCGCACGTTGGCCGCACGCTCGTGCGGCGCGCGCAGGGCCGCACGGCGGAGCGGTTCTCGTTCCGCGACGTGGGCTACATCATCTCGCTCGGCAAACACAGCTCGGTGCTGGACCTGTTCGGCGTGTCGCTCTCGGGCAAGTTGGCGTGGCTGGCGTGGGCGGGGGCCTACCTGGTGAAGATGGTGGGCATCCGCAA
>JAYVCN010000497.1:0-5156 GCA_043749875.1 Candidatus Eiseniibacteriota bacterium
TCTCGAGCGCAGTGCCGGGCGCGGGACAGCTCTACGCAGGCGAGGGCAGTGGCTGGGTCTACATGGTGAGCGAGGCGCTCGGCTGGGCGGGCCGGGTCATCACGCGACACAGGGGCAACCAGTTGCGCGACCAGGCTGCGACATTCGTCGGCGACCCGACCGACTCGACCTCGACGTGGTCGTTCGCGCGCTATGCCAGCGCGAGTGGCGGCGCCGCAACACTGCTCGAACAGTTGTGGGCGGGCGACCGCGAGTCGTTCTACCAGGCGCTCGCCACCGACTTGAGCTACCGGCCCGGATTCTCGGGCAGCAACCCGAGCGTCGCGTTCGAGTCGTACCGCGGTTTGCGGGAATCGTCCCAGAACCGCTTTCGCCAGTCGCGCGTGCTCGAGATGGCGCTGTGGGTGAACCACGCCGTGTCGGCGTTCGATGCGCTGCGCGCAGCACACTTCCACAACCTGCCCCTGCGACATACCATCGATCTGCAGTTGGGCGGCGGCGTGCGGCGGGGCGAACCCCAGTTCCGTGCCGCGCTCGTGAGGAGATTCTGATCGTGGCCACGCCATTCGTTGCCGCACTGCTGTTCGCCTCCGCGCTGTCGCCGTCACCGGGCGCTGCAGTTGCGGTCATGCCCGAAGTGCTGGTGCTCGTGCAGCCGACGAATCCCATGGTGTCGCCGCTCGCGCTCGCCTCCACCGGCATCACCGGCTTCGGGGGGGCCGAGCGCGAGAAGAAGCCCAAGGCTGGGAAGAAGGCGCACAAAGCGCCCGCCGTGCAGAGCAACGAGGGGCTGGGTCCCGAGCGAGCCCGCATCCTGCTGCGCTCGCTGACCGTACCCGGCTGGGGCCAGGCCACACTCGGGCACAACGGCAGCGCGCGCACGTTCCTCGTCGCGGAGGCCGGCATCTGGGGGGCATTCACCGCTTTCCACATCCAGCAGGCGCAGCGCACCGAATCGTATCTGCTTTCGGCTCGGCTCGGCGCCGGCGTCGACCTGCGCGGCAAGGACGACGAGTTCCGCCGCATCGTCGGCTCGTTCGCGAGCAGCGATGAGTACAACCTGCTGGTCGTGGCGCGCGACGCCGCGAACATCTACCTGTCGAGGCCCGGACAGGAGGACCTCGTCGGCTACCGTGAGTACGTCGTCCAGCATTCGCTGTCCGGCGCGCTGTCCTGGCACTGGGCGGACGAGCAGTCGTTCCGGCGCTACGGTGGCCAGCGCAAGTTCGCGCAGAAGGCCGGGCTGCGCGCCAATACCGCGCTCGGGCTGGCCATCGCCAACCGGCTGGTGAGCGCACTGCACGCGGCGCGCCTGGCCGGTCATGCCGCGGCTGCACCGCAGCAGGGCTGGCGGCTCGACGTGCGTCCCGGCCTGGACGAGCCGGGCCAGTTCCGCGCCGCGCTGACCACACAGTTCTGAGCCGGCTGGGGCACGCGCATGCGGCTCCGGTGGATGCTGGCGGTCGCGGTTCCCGCGGCAGGGCTGATCACGAGCGGTCACGTGATCGCATGCGCACAAGCCGGGGCGGGACCGCGGACGAACCCGGCCGTGAACGTGGCGGACACGTCGATGATCCTCACCGCACTGCCCACTCCGCTCCCCGCCGCGTACGACTCGTTGCGCCTGCGCGACGACGGGTTCCTCGCGGGTGACGCCGCGCATCCCCTGGCCGAGCCCACGGGTGTGCTCAGTGACGCCTTCGGACGCGTGTGGGTGAGCGACGCGGTGCTGCACAAACTGCGGCGCTGGGACGCGGGCGGTCAGCCGCTCGACGAGACCGGAGCACTCGGCAGCGAGGCGGGCCAGTTCCGCCACCCCACCGCTCTCGCGCGCGTGGGTTCGCTCGGCGTGGCGGTGCTGGACGTCGAGAACCGTCGCGTGAGCGCCTACGACCATCACCTGCGCCTGCTCGGGGCGGCGGTGGACCTGGCCGCGCCGGAGCTTGAAGCGCGCATCGGTCGCGTGAACCCCGTCGCGCTGGCCTCTGACCGCGGTGGCGCGTTCTACATCGCGGACGCCGAGCGCGACCGCATCCTGGTGTTCGACTATGCCGGTACGTTCCAACGCGAGATCGGTGGCTTCGGCGCGCGCGCGGGCGGCTTCTCCGGGCTGATGGCCATCGCCACCGGTGCGCGCGGCACGTTGGTCACGGCGGAGCGGCCGCGCGGCCGCGCCGGCCGCTCCGCGCGCTTGAAGCAGACCGCGGCCAGCGACAGCACGGTGGCCCGCGCACGTGTGCAGTGGCTGGACGCCGGCGGGCGCGTGATCGCCAGTGCATGGACGCCGGCGTGGGCGGCCGGCGCGGGCGAGACGGCGCTGTCGTTGGCGCTCGACGACTCCGGCCGCGTCGCCGTGGCCGGTGAGCGCTCGGGTGAGCTGTGCGTGCTGTCGCCGCTTGGAGTGTGCGTGGCACGCATGCGCGGCCTCGCCGCGCCACGCGGCCTCGCTTTCACGGCCGACGGTGTGCTGCTCGTGGCCGAAGCGGGCGCCGCGCGGGTGCGCCGGCTGATCCTCGAACCCGCCGGCACGGAGTAGCGCATGCCGCGCCCGCCCGCTGGGTTCCGGGCGCTGCTGTTGGCGGCGCTGGCGTGGTCGGCAGCGAGCCCGCGCGACGCGCACGGGACTGCGGCGTCCGCGCTGCCTCCGCGGCTCGCGCCGCAGCGCGATCCGTCGTGCCTCACGAGCGTGCTCGTGCCTGGCTCCGGCGTGGCGGTCATACGCCTGCCGCGCGGTTTCCTGCGCGCGGGCACGGACTCGGTGTGGTCGCGCAGTGGGCCGTGGCTCGCGGGTCGCGACTACCGGCTCGATCTCTTGCGCGGCGATCTGCGTCTGCTGCGTGTCGTCGCGCCCGGCGACACGGTGTGGGTGCGCGCGTGCGGCCTTGTCGCGCCGCCCGGGCTCGAGTACCAGCGCCAGGTGTACCGGCCGGCGCGTGCGGTCGGCACTGCGGACACGACAGCTGTGCGCCCGGAGCTCGCCGCCAGCGCACGGCCCGCAACGGCGCGCGATCCCGGCGTTGCGCCCGCCGGCGCGGCGCTGGCGGTGACCGGCAACAAGACCATCGCGGTGGAGTTCGGCTCGGCGCAGGACGCGGCACTGCGCCAGTCGCTCGATCTGTCGGTGAGCGGACACGTGGCACCGGGTGTGGAGCTGACCGGGTTGTTGTCCGATCGCAACACGCCGCTGTCGGCGGCAGGTGCCACGCAAGAGCTCCAGTCGCTGGACCGCGTGCTGGTGGAACTTCATTCCAAGGACGGCAGCGGCGCGCTCGGGGACATCCCGCTCGCGGTCTCGCGAGGGGAGTTCGCGCGACTCGAACGGCGCGTGCAGGGCGTCTCGGGCGAGTGGCACCCGGGCGATCTCTCGTTTCGCGCCGCCGCCGCAGGCGCGCAGGGCGAGTATGCGCGGCTCCAGTTCCCGGGCGTCGATGGCCAGCAGGGGCCGTACACGCTCACCGACCGCAACGGCGGGCTCGGCATCAGCGTGGTCGCCGGCAGTGAGCTGGTGACGGTGGATGGTGCGCGCATGACGCGCGGCGAGGCCGCCGACTACGCCATGGATTACGAGCGCGCGCGGCTCACGTTCTCGAATCGGCGGCCGATCTCGTCGGCGTCGCGCATCACGGTGGAATACCAGTACGCGCTCACGCGTTTCCATCGCAATCTCGCCCTGGCCGCGAGCGAGTGGCGCCACGGCGGGTGGTCGCTGTACGCGCAGGCGTTGAGTGAAGGCGACGACGCCGGCCGGCCGATCTCGGGATCGTTCGACGCGAACGACCGGCTCACGCTCACGCAGTCCGGCGATTCGCTGGCACTCGGCGCGGGGGTCACGCCGGGCATCGGCGACTACGACTCGGTGCGGGTCGGCGCGCGCAGCTACTTCGCGTTTGCCGGCCTCGACTCGGGGAGCTTCGCGGTGCGCTTCGCACGCGTCGGCGAAGGTCGCGGCGAGTATGCCGATTCGGGCGTGGTTGGCGCTCACACGGTGTACCGCTTCGTGGGCGCCGGTCTCGGCGGCTTCCGCGTCGGGCGGGCGCTGCCGGCGCCCGAGGCGCACAAGCTCACCGCGCTCGGCGCGACGCTCGCAGCGGGGCCGTGGCGGCTGGACGCAGAGGGCGCGCTGTCGAGCTTCGACCGGAACACCTTGTCGGCCCGCGATGATGTCGACGATGCCGGCGGTGCCGGGCGTGTGACGCTCGCGAGTGAGGGCCGGGTGCCGTTCCTGCCCGGGCGCGCGGGTGTGTCCGCGGGCTTCCGCACGGTGGAGCGGCGCTTCACGCCGTTCTCGCGGCTCGAGCGGCCGTTCGCGGAGGAAGACTGGGGGCTGCCGCTCGGTGCCGACCTCGAGCACCAGCGCCGCGCCGACGCGAACGCCTGGTGGCGTCCGGCCGAGAATCGCGAGTTCAAGGCTGAACTGTCGCGCTTGAGCCTGCCCGACGGTTTCACCGGCACGCGCCGTCGCGGGGACGGTCGGATCGTGGCCGGGCCGTGGTCGGCCACCGCCACGCTGCTCGCTGCCGATGGCACGAGCGCCGCGCGCGCGTTCGCACACGGCGGTCGCACGCGCGCGAACGGCGAGCTGCGCCTGCACGGGCTGTGGCTCATGCCCTCGTTACGCGCCGAATCCGACCGCCGCGACACGCCGGCGGACAGTGCTGCAATCCAAGACCGCGTGCACGCCGTGGACGGCGACATCGCCACCGGCAGCAAGTGGCCGTTCCGCCTCGCGCTCGGCGCCGGGTCGCGGCGCGACCAGCACGACGCCGGACGCACCGCCACACGCACGCATGCGAACACGCTGCGCGCCGAGCTCGAGACGCCGCTCACGGCACCCATCGGTGCGGTCCTCTCGGCGCAGCGCCGTGACACGCGTGATGACGCGAGCGGCGCGCTCGTGCGCCAGGACCTGTCCAGCACGCGACTGCGCGCGGAGTGGAAGCCGGCCGGGCTCTCGGGCTCGCTGCAGATCGAGCGCACCGGCGAGGCCGAGAATCGCCGCGTGCGCACGCTGACGTTCGTGGGCGCCGGCCGCGGCGGCTATGACGCCACCGGCAACTTCGTCGGCAGCGGCGACTACGACCTGATCCTGAGCGTAAGCCCAGCGCTCGACCGCTTCGGGCGCACCGCCACCAGCGCGCGCGCGGCGTGGAGCTTTG
>JAYVCN010000498.1:0-2954 GCA_043749875.1 Candidatus Eiseniibacteriota bacterium
TCTCGAGCGAATCGGCGTGCACCGCCGCGCCGCCGGCCTCGAGGTAGCGCGCGTTGCCCACCTCCTGTCCCGGCGTGGGCCGGAACACCACCAGAGGCGTGTGCTTGACGAGTGCCTCGGCGCAGGTGAGCCCGCCCGCCTTGCTCACGAGCAGGTCCGCGGCCTCGAGCAACAGATCCACGTGCGGCGTGAACGACATGGCAGTCACGCGACCTCCGGTCGCGGGACCCAGGGCGTCGATCTGTCGCTTGAGCCGGTCATTGGTACCGCACAGCACGAGGACGTGGGGTTCCGAAGCGAGCGCGGCCAGCCGCTCGGCCAGTTCCGCCATGGGGCCAACGCCGCCGCCGCCGCCCATCACCAGCACCAGCGGCCGCTCCTGCGAGAATCCGAACCGCGCGCGCACAGCGCCCCGGCCGTTCACCAGCGCGAAGCGCGGGTCCACCGGGATGCCGGTGACCTCGATGCGCTCGCGCGGCACGCCATGGCCGGCGAGCTCCTCGGCCACGGTCTCGCTGGCCACGAAATAGCGGTCCACGTGCGGGTACGCCCACAGCGGATGCGCGGTGAAATCGGTGATCACGACGTGCAGCGGCACGTCGAGCCGGCCGCGGCCGCGGATCGGGTACAGCGCCTCGACCGGCAGGAAGTGCGTGCACACGATGGCATCCGGCCGTTCGCGCTCGACCACGCGCACCAGCCCGCGCAGCGCCAGCCGGTCGAGCGCCTCGCGCGCCGGGCCAGCGCTCTTGTTGACGCGCTGCTGCGCCCACAGCGCGTAGAGCGCGCCCCACAGCCGTGGCGCGCGCTGCGCCATGGTGGTGTAGCTCTGCGCGTACGTGCTGCGGTAAAAGCGCGACGCGAACACGAGCGTGTCCACCGCGCGCACTTGCGCGCCAGGTGCGAGGTTTCCCAGGGCATGGGCGATGGCGACGGCTGCGCTCTTGTGCCCGCTGCCGGCGGTGGCGTGCAGGATGGCGATGCGCGGCCCGCTCCCCGCCGCCAGCGTCTCCACGGCCACCACGCCGCCGCCCGCAACGGGGAATAACACCTCGTGGTCGACGGCCAGCGCACGCAGGCGTCTGCGCCACCACGCCCGCTGTGCGCGTAAACGCGCGCGCCAGTTGGGCGTGATGGGTGGCAGGCGCAGGCGCCCGAATCGGGGCAGTCGGACCATGCGTCAGCCGGTGATGGCGTTGCGGTGATGCGTCAGCGTGGCGCCGGTGGCACACAGGTCGATGGCGATGACGTCCACGCGCGGGTGGCGCACGCCCTGCTGCTCGAGCGCACGCGCGGCGCGCACGAGCCGTTCGCGCTTGGAGCGGTCGAGCGTCTCCGCGGCGCCGCCGTAGTCGCCACGCGAGCGCAGGCGCACCTCGACCAGGACGCGCGAGGGTCCGTCGTCCACCACCAGGTCCACCTCCACGCCACCGAGGCGCACGTTGCGCGCGACGCAGTGGCAGCCCACCAGTTCCAGGTAGGCCGCGGCGAGCGCTTCACCCGCGCGGCCGCGGTCCTGTGCAACTCCCATGTCACCGCTCCTACTCGGGGGCGGTTCACCGAGGGACGCGGAATGTAGCACGCGGGGGGGGCGACGGATGACTGGCAGTGTGAGGGGAAACCAGGCGGGCTCTGGATCTGGCGGCGTCTGGCGGCATGCGGGAGCCAGGGACGGCGGAGCGTGCCGCCAGCCGAGTGAGGAGCCGCCAGGATGGCGGCGACGAACGTCCTCCCACGCGAGAGCCCCTCGCATTTCCGGGCCGCTCCGTGCCATCGAGCACGGAGCAACCGAATCAGTAACTTCCGCGCAGATCGTACTCCGAGGGGAACGCGTCCATGAAGACTCTGTCGATCTCGAGATTGACCTCGCGCAACATGCGCGCCTTCTGCGGGTACGGCATGAACCCGCTCTTGAAGCCATTGAGGATGATGCGCTTGACCTCGTAGGGCGAGAACTTGAATGCGCGTGCCGCCAGCGCGATCTCCTCGCTCGCCGTGGTCGCTGACATCAGCCGGTTGTCGGTGTTGAGCGTGACGCGCAGCCCCTGGCGGAAGTAGTCGCCGCACGGGTGCTCGCGGATACCGCGCACCGCGCGCGTCTGGATGTTCGACGACAGGCACATCTCGAGTGGCACGCGGTGGTCGCGCACGTAGCGCAACAGGTCGGGATCCTCGCGCAGCCGCGTGCCGTGGCCGATGCGGTGCGCCCCGCAGTAGTGCAGCGCCTGCGCGATGCTCTGCGCGCCGAACGCTTCACCGCCATGCACCGTGGAATTGACGTTGTTCTTCAAGATCAGCTGGAACGCGGCGCGGTGCGCTTTGGCCGGGTAGTCGCGCTCCTGCCCCGCGAGATCGAAGGCCAGCACACCGCGGCCCTTGTAGGCCACCGCCAGCTCGGCCAGCGCCATGGACACTTTGGGCGCCATGCTGCGGATGCCGCAGATGATGACGCCCGTGGAGATGGCGTACTTGACGCCGGCATCGCGCAGTCCGGCGATGACCGGGTCGACGATGTCCTCGAAGGACAGTCGCTTTTTCCGGTGCAGGATGGGCGAGTAGCGCACCTCGAGGTGGCGGACGTTCTCGGCGGCACAGTCCTCGACCAGCTCGAAAGCGGTGCGGTAGAGCGCCTCCTTCTGCTGCATGACCGCGAGCGTCAGGTCGAAGATCTTCAAGTAGTCGGCGAGGTTGCGCGTGCGCTTGCCAGCCTGCATGAGCCGCGTGAGCTGGCCCAGGTGCGTCGTGGGCAGCTTCACCCCCTGCTCCTGTGCCAGTTCCAGCACGGTGCTCGGGCGCAGGCTGCCGTCCAGGTGGCAGTGCAGTTCCGCCTTGGGCAGGCGTCGGATCGTGTCGAGCGACAGCTTCACCGCGGACCCTCCAGGGCCATGATCTTCTGGACGCGGCGCGCGTGGCGCCCGCCGGCGAACTCGGTGGTGAGGAACAGGCGCACCATG
>JAYVCN010000499.1:0-5202 GCA_043749875.1 Candidatus Eiseniibacteriota bacterium
CGGTGCCGCGACGCGTGCCGGGCTCGAGCGGGCGCGAGAAGAAGCGGCGGGCGGCATCACGCGGCTTCATGCGGGACCTCCTTGTGGGGGGCGTGCCGCGGCGTCCGTGCCGCGAAAGTGCTTACGACGTGTGCAGAGGTTGCTGCTCGCGCTTCGTACGAAACGCGCCGCGGCCACGATACTCGGCGCTCGAACCCAATTGCTCCTCGATGCGCAGGAGCTGATTGTACTTCGCGACACGGTCCGTGCGACAGAGCGATCCGGTCTTGATCTGGCCGGCGTTCGTGGCCACCGCCAGGTCGCTGATGGTGACGTCTTCCGTTTCGCCCGAGCGATGCGAGATGACCGCGGTCCAGCCGGCGCGCTGCGCCATCTCGACCGACGCCAGCGTCTCGGTGAGCGTACCGATCTGGTTCACCTTCACCAGGATCGAATTGCCTATGCCCTCTTGGATGCCACGCGCAAGGCGCGTGACGTTGGTGACGAACAGGTCGTCGCCCACCAACTGCACGCGCTGGCCGAGCTTCTGTGTCAGCGTCGCCCAGCCGGCCCAGTCGTCCTCGGCCAGACCGTCCTCGATGCTCACGATCGGGTAGCGATCGCACAGGCTCGCGTACCAATCCACCATCTGCGCGCTGGTGAGCTTCTTGCCGCCCTCGCCCTCGAGCACGTAACCGCTGCCGTCCTTCTGCCACAGCTCGCTCGCCGCCACGTCGAGCGCCAGCGCCACCTGCTCGCCGGGCTTGTAGCCGGCGGCCTCGATGGCGGTGAGCAGTACTTTCAGCGCGTCCTCGTTGGAGCGCAGGTTGGGGGCGAACCCACCCTCGTCGCCGACCGCGGTGGCGAGGCCCTGCTGCCTCAGCACGCCGTGCAGCGCGTGGAACACCTCGGCGCCACAGCGCAGAGCCTCGCGGAAATTGGGCGCACCCACCGGGACGATCATGAACTCTTGCAGGTCCACGTTGTTGTCCGCATGCGCGCCGCCGTTCACCACGTTCATGAGCGGCACCGGCAGCACGTGCGCGTGAACGCCCCCAAGATGGCGATACAGCGGCACCTCCAACTGCGCCGCCGCGGCATGCGCCACGGCCATCGACACGCCCAGCAGCGCATTGGCGCCGAGCTTGGCTTTGTTGGGAGTGCCGTCGAGCTCGATCAGCCGCGCATCCACGCCGGCCTGGTCGAACGCGTCCATGCCCAGCACCGCGGGCGCGATCAGCTCGCCGACGTTGCGGACGGCCTTCTGCACGCCCTTGCCGCGGTAGCGCCTGGCGTCACCGTCGCGCAGTTCGATGGCCTCGTGCTCGCCGGTGGAGGCTCCCGAGGGCACCGCAGCGCGACCGAAGCCGCCGCCTTCGAGCACACAATCCACCTCGACGGTGGGGTTGCCGCGCGAGTCGAGGATCTCGCGGGCGCGCAGCGACGCGATGGTCATCATGGCGCGGCAGGCTAGGCGGCGCAGCGGGGTGCGTCAAGGTTGCAGAGGGGGTAGAAGCGCCTGCGGCCCGCGTCCGTGGGCAGGTCAGGAATCGGGCAAGACGCAGCGCACGGGTGTGGGACTCGGGCGCTTCCCGGGTCCGCGCCGAGACGCTCCCTGCACCCGCCCGAGGTGCTCAGACCCGCGCCAGCAGCGCCCGAACGCAATTCGAGCGCGGTTCTTGACCGGCTCGGGACCGCGAACCTACTGTGCGCCAGCATGAACGCATCGGCCGCCACGACGAAACCTTCGGCCGCCGGGACCCGTAGCCGGAACTGGACCCCGGGGACGTGAGCGGCGGCGAAGATGCCGATCTCGTCCGCCGGTGCCTGTCGGGCGACCAGCGGGCCTGCAGGGACCTGGTTCGGCGCTACGAACGTCCGGTCTACTCGGTGCTCATGCGAGTGGTGCGGAGGGCGGAGGACGCCGAGGACCTGGTCCAGGAGACCTTCATCAAGGTGTTCCGGGCGCTCGACCGGTATGACACAGAACGACCGTTCAGCGCGTGGATCTTCACCATCGCCTCGCGCCTCGCGATCGACCACTTCCGGCGGCGGCGGGTGCAAACGGTGTCGCTCAGCGTGAGCGAACCCGGGTCCTCGGAAGAGCGCACCATGGATGTCGAGGACACGGGCTTGAAGCCCGATGAGATCACATCGAATGCCGAGGAGGAGTCGGCGACTGCGAAGTTGATCGACAGCCTCCCCGAGCACTACCGCATCGTCGTACTATTGCGTCACCAGCAGGATCTGTCGTACGAAGAGATCTCCGAAGCACTGAATCTGCCACTCGGCACCGTGAAGGCCCGGATCCACCGGGCGCGCGCGCTGCTCAAGGACCGCATCCAGGGACCGTCATGAAGCTCTGCCCCGAGACGCTCAAGGTCCAGGATTTCCTGGACGGCGAACTCGCCCCAGCGGAGGCCACGTTGTTCGCAGCGCACCTGTCCGGCTGCCGCGAGTGCGAGGCCGAGCTGGCGGCGTTCCGGGTGGTGTTCAGCGAACTGCGCGCCGTGCCGCTGCTGGACCCGCGTCCCGAGCTATTCGAACGCATCATGGAGCAGGTGTTGCCGCACCGCGTGCCGCGCTGGGTGAAGCTGCTGGGCTGGGCTTACGGCGGCGCGTTCGCCGCGAGCCTCGCCGCCATCGGCGCGGCATTCGTGCTGCCGGCACCGAGTGCATGGTTGCACGGCGTGATCGCGGCGGGCTTGCGCTCACTCACCAGCACCGGCTCGTTCGTGCTGCGCACGCTGAGCGACGGGCTCGCGCGCAGCGGCGAGGCGCTCGCAGGCGGCGGCAGCGCCGGCCGGCTGCTGCGGCTGCTCGGCGGCGCGCTCGCACACCCCGCCGTGCTGCTGACGCTGATCGCGGCGCTCAGCGTGTGCGCGGGCGTGCTGTGGTGGATGCGTCCGCGCGAGCGGCGCGCCAACGAGGAGATCCCTCATGTCGGGCTGCTGGGCCTGTAGGTCCGCCGCGGCGCTGTTCGCCGCGGCGCTGCTGTTGGTGGTGCCGGGTGGCTCGGTCGCAAAGGCCCGGCGCAGCGCGCACGCGACCATCACCCTGGACGATGGCCAGGTGCGCCGCATCGACATCGGCCGTCACGGCGTGATCGTGACGCGGGCGAGCAGCGACAGCGACACCAGCAGCAGGAGCGTCACCCTCGGCGGCGACTTCGACGCGGGGCCGATCGTGGTGCACGGAAATGGCAACGGGAACGGCATCGTGCGGCTGTTCTCGGACGCGCGCGTCGGCCCCGGTGAGCGCGTCGATGGCGACGTGGTGGCCGTGTTCGGCTCTGTGCGCATCGAGGGCGAAGTGGAGGGTAACGCGGTGGCGGTGTTCGGCTCGCTCGACTTGCGCCGCGGCGCCATCGTGCACGGCGACGCCGTGGCGGTGGGCGGAGCGCTCAACGCCGAGGGCGCCAAGGTGAGCGGACAGAGTGTCCAGGTGGGCTTTCTTCCCCTGACGCTGGGCCTGCCCGGATTGCCACTCGTGCTCATCACCATCATGCTGGCGTGGCTCATTTCGCTGTTCTTCGGCTGGATCGGCGCCGCGCTGTTCCCGGCGCGGCTCGCACGCGTGGCGATCACGTCCTCGCGTCGCACGGCCGCGTCGTTCGGGCTCGGCATACTTTCCGGGCCACTCGTCCTGATGGCGACGTTGTTGCTCATGGTCACCGTGATCGGCATCCCCATCGCGGTGTTCCTGCCGTTCGTGTTCGTGGCCGTGGTGTACGCGGGCCAGATCGCCGCCACCTACGTGCTCGGCTGCAAGCTCACGCGACGCAGGCTCGGCACGGGCGGGGTCGCCGCGCCGCTCATGGCGGGCTCGCTGCTGGTGGCGTCCAGCTTCGGCTTCGGCGCCATCCTGTGGGACACGCCGGGCATCGTGCGCACGGTGGCGTTGTTCTTCCTGCTCGTCGGCGTGCTGCTCATGCTGGGGCTGTCCATGATCGGCACGGGTGCGTTCCTGCTGTCGCGTGCGGGCACGCGCCCGAGCGACATCGCTGAGCCGGGGATGGGCGACGTCCCGCTGCCCACGCCAAGCGCACCCGGCACACCGGACGCGCCCGCAGCCGTCTGACACTCCGAGGCGTTCGCGCAGCCTCGCTGCGCCGTGGGTTTTCGCACCCACGGCGCATTGTATGTGGGAGAAAACCCCCACCCGCGGCCAAGCAAGTGCCCACTCAGCGCCCCGGCTGCCCGGAGTTCACGCGGCAACCCGATGCAGGGCAGGCTATTGCCGCGACATTGCATTCCGCCGCGAGCCGCATTGCAGTGGCACGGATGTCGCCTTAGGTTGAGACATGGACCGCCGTCACCACACCCGACTTCGCACACTCGGCCCGCTCGCGCTCGCCGCGCTTGTGCTCGCCGCCCCGCCCGCGCGGGCCAGCGAGTTGCGCGCCTCGGCCGTGCACGTGGCGGGCATCGTGGTGCATGACGCCAGCGAGACGCTGCGCGACTTCTGCCGCACCGACGGCGGCCGCCTCTACCTGGCGCTGCCCGACGGTTCGCGCTGGGAGCTGATCACGTCGCCCGCCGATCCCGCCATCACCAATCCCGGTGACGGTGCGTTTCACAGCTTCGAATCCGCCGAGGTCGCCGCGGCGCTCGACCAGGTGAGCTACCCGCTGCGCCACATCTCGGCCGAGGTGTTCATCCTGCCCTACCCGCGCCGCGAGAGCCTCGAATCGGCCGCCGGCCCGGGCTTGATCCTGCTGTCGCCCGGCGTGCGCGCGCTGTCGCGCGAACATCAGCACTCGGAGTTCGTTCACGAGCTGGGCCACGTCGTCCAGTACGCGCTGCTGCCCGACGCCGACGGCAGTGGTTGGGCCGAGTACGCGCGCATGCGCGGGCTGCAGCCCGGCGTGAACAGCGCCTCCGCGCCGCACGCGAATCGTCCGCACGAGATCTGGGCCGAGGACTTCCGCGCGCTGTTCGGCGGGTCTGCGGCCAACAGCGCCGGCACCATCGAGAACCCGGCACTCACCTACCCGACGCAGGTCGCCGGGCTGGATCGGTTCATGGAGTCCGTGGCCGCCAGTGCGGCGCAGATCGGCAGCACGCGGCTGGCCGCGGTGCCACTGGCGCATGGCGCGGTGAGCTTCTCGCGCTTCGGCACGCGCGCCGCGGTGCTCGACGTGTATGACGCGAGCGGCCGGCGGCTGGCGAGCATCCTGCCATCCGTGGGCATGAACGGCGTGTCGTGGAACTGGGATGGCGC
>JAYVCN010000500.1:0-4512 GCA_043749875.1 Candidatus Eiseniibacteriota bacterium
CCATCGCGGACAGCACGCTGGCGTTCGTGCGCCGGCTGGCTCACGGCCAGCCTGTGTTCCGCGGCGACGCCGGACACATCCACCATCGCCTGCTCGATGCCGGGCTCTCGCCGCGCACGGTACTGATGGTGCTATGGACACTGTCGGCGATATTCGGCGGGGCCGCCATCCTGCTCGAGCGGCTGCCGCACCGCTGGACGCTCGCGGTGGTCGGAGTGCTCGCACTGGTGCTGCTGGCGGTCCTGCTCGCCGCGCGCGTCGGCGCGCGTCGCCGGCGGGACTGAGGCGCTGAACGAGCCGCGCGCCACGCCTCAGTCCCGCGGGCGTCCGTTCACTGCGCGTGCGCCCGCAGCAGTGGCTCCTGCCGCCGCGGCAGGGACCGGCCGGCCGCGAGCAATCCACGGCGGATGCGCGCGAGTTCCGGCACCACACTGCCGCCGCGCACGGCGCCGGCCTGCAGCACCAGCACGCGGTCGCGGCCCTCGACGCGCACCGGCACGCTCAACTGGTCGCGCTCGCCGAGCGCCTCGCTGGCGAGCAACTCGCCCGTGACGTTGCCGCGCACCGCGCGCACCTCGATCCGCACGCGCGCGCCTTCGACGCCGCGCCGGAGCGCGAAGCCGTCACCGGCAGCGTCCGCGAGCACGATGGCGTAGTCGCTTCCGTGCGCGAGCGCCGCGTCAGCCACCGCGCCGCCCTGGGCCGGTGCGAACAGGCTCGCGCGCGCGTCATCGCCGAGCGTGAGCGCGCTCGTGACGGAGCGCAGCGAGGCACGCGCGGCGCCGGGAGCCGGCCCGGCGTCGAACAGCGTCCAGGTGGTGAGGTCCGCATCGCCCGGGCTGTCCGGGATGCGCCCGCCACCGGGCAGGCACGGCACCAGCATCGCGCAGCTGCCCGGACCCTCGAGGCATACCATCGCACCGAGTTGCGAGCCGATGCAGTGGAGGAACGGATCACAGATGCGGCACTGGGCGGATGCGCGGCCCGTTGCGGCCAGAGTGAACACGAGCGACAACGCCGACAGGACCCGCTTCGCCTTCGACACACACATGGTGGTGCTCCTGGGGGGGGCGGAGTGCGCGGGGGCGTCAGGCACGGGGCAGGGCCTGACGCTTGGCTTCTTGCTGCACCAAGCGTGCCGCGCGCAACGCCGCCCACTGCCTCACCGCGCTCTACCTTGCCCGCGCACGCAGGCGACACGCCGTGAACGGCGTGGGCGGCCGGATGATCAGTACGCCAGAGCCCAGCTGATCTTGGCCGTCCAGATCGTCTCGGCGTCCTTCTCCGGACCGAACGTCGGGTTCACGACGCCGGCCCGGCCCTTGATGCTCGCCACGCGCGCCTCGAAGCCGATCACATGGTTGGCATCGAGCGCGGAGGTGAATCCGAGCGACAGGTGCGGGCCGCCGGTCGTGCTGCTGCCGTAGTCCGTGCCGGTGCGGTAGGTCTTCCTCAGGTAGTAGCCGCCGCCGAACCCGACATACGGACGCACCGAGGTGTTCCACTTGAAGTAGCGCTGGAACTCCGCCGTGAACGGCACCGCCTCGTCGAGCTGAGCGCCGAAGTGACCCACGATGTCATGCCCGACGCCGGCGCCGAACGCGTATCTGCGGCTGAGCATGTGGGTGTAGCCGATGCCATAGCCCACCAGTCCGTCGCCGTTCACGTCCCCGGTGCGCTTGGCGTAGCCGAAGCGGAACGACAACCAGTTCGAGCCCTTCGCGTAGACACCGTCTTCCTTCTTCTGCTCCTCCACAGACTTCTCCGGCTGCTTGACCTTCGCGACCTTGGGAGCCTTGGGAGCCTTCGCGGCCTTGGCCTTCGTGGGCAGTGCGGCCTTGGCGACCTTCTCGGCCTTGGGCTGCTTGGGGGCCTTGGGGGTCTTCGGAGCCTTGGGAGCTTTCTTCGCCTTCTTGCCCGTCTCGACAGGCCGTTCGGCGGTGGGCGCCGGATCGGCCGGCTTGGGTTCCGCCTGGGCGCGCGATAACGCCGGCGTCAGCTCCAGGAGCAACGCGACGGTGACCATGATCGCCAGGAAGGCCATGGCCGCGGAGACACGCCGCCGTATCGCGACGAACTGGTTCACCCGAGACTCCTTTCGACTCGACGTATGCCCGGTCGGGGCACCCGGCTCACCGGAACCGATCGCGCAGCTCGCGGCTGGCGCGGCTGCCGCCTGGCCCGGGTAGCGCGGACAGGCAGGGCAAGCTAGCAGAGCGACGCGCCGGGCCGCAACGCCGCGGCCTGCGCCGCGGCCTGCGCCGGGAGGACCGCGGCACGCGACCGAAGCTCCCTCTCAGCGCGCGGCTTGGCGTATGCTGGCCGAGGTCGCACTCGGTGGCGAGTCCCGCCGCACCGTTCCCCCAGAAGACCGCGACAGGAGACCGCGATGAGCACGGCCCCATCCCCGCTGCGCTCGCCCGTGCTGGCGCAATTGCTCGGCGAACTGGATCGCATCGAGCCGCGCACGCGCGCGGCGGTCGCGGGTCTGCCCGAGGCGAAGTTTCGCGAGGTGCCGCCCGACGGCGGCTGGAGCGTGGCGCAGGTGTTCGAGCACCTGTGCCTCGCGAACGGGTCGTACCTCGATGGCCCGCTCATTGCCGCGATCGCCAGGACGAAAGCTCGGGGACCGTCCGAGCGGCCGTGGCGGCCGAGCTTCGTGGGCGGCTGGCTCACGGGCGCGCTTGTCGAAGGCAGCAAGGGCATGCCCGCGCCGAAGCTCTACCGCGTCGGCCCGACGCCACGCGAGCACGTCGTCGACGTGTTCCTCGCCGGGGTCGCGCGCGCGCGCGGGCTCATGCACGAGGTGGACGGTCACGATCTCGGCATCGGCTTCGGCTCGCCGGTGTCGCCGCTGTTTCGTGTCAACATCGGCGATGCGTTCCGACTGCTGGTCGTGCACAGCCATCGCCACCTCGCACAGGCCGAGCGCACGCGGCGCGCGATCGGGATGTAGCGCGCCTGCCGGGGGGGTTCCCCTGGCCGGCGCGTGTTGCTACCTTGCACCGTCATGCGACGTGCCAACGCCACTGCTGCCCGATTACTGCTGCCCGTGTCCGCGCTGCTCGTGCTCACGCTCGCGGGCTGCGGCCGCGAGCGGCCGCAAGAGCCGATGTCGTTCGAACACCTGCCCGATACCACCGGGCTTTCGGCCGGCGCGGCAATTCTGAAGAGCCTCGAGCCGTCCCGCATGGCGAACGGCACCGTGCGCGTGAGCGGCGACGTGCGACTGCCCGACAGCACCCAGCTGCAGATCGCCATCCGCGCCCCGGGCGGCGGGGTATCGCTGGCGATGGCGCAGGTGGTCGTACTGGGCGGACATTTCGATTCGCCGCCGTTGCTCGGCGAGCACGGACCACTGCCGGCCGGCGATTACCGCTTCGAGTTGCTGGCGCACTTCAATGCCGACTGGCAGCCGGCGCGCGTGCTGCGCGCGACCGCGAACGGGCATGACCTGCGCGGACCAGGCATCACGCGCGCGCGCAACGGCGACGCGGCGTTGCTGCTCAGCCGGGACGGTCACCTGTGAGCCGCAGCCACACGCCCCGCCCGCCCGCGCTGCGCTACCGGCCGGCGCGCCGCACCGACATCGAGACGCTGGTGGAGCTGTCGCTGCGCGCGTATCGCGTCTCGAGCGCCGAGGCACGCCGTGACTTCTTCGGCGACCATCCCCGGTTCGGGCTGCGCGACGTGCGCGTGGGCGAACTCGACGGCGAGATCGCGGCCGCGCTCGTGCTCTACCCGCTGCATGCGTACGTGCGCGGCGAGAAGCTGCCGGTCACCGGCATCGGCTCGGTGGCGGTCTCGCCCGAGCATCGTCGCCGCGGCGTGGGCGAAGCGCTGGTCCGCGCGTCGTTGCGCGAGATGCGCCAGCGCGGCGATGCCCTGAGCATGCTGTACTCCTTCCGGGGCGACTTCTACCGGCGCTTCGGCTGGGGCCTGGTCGAAACGCCCATCATGCTGTCGGTGCCGCCGGCGCTGCTGCCGGCGTCCGAAGAGGCGCGCCGCGTGCGCCGCCTGCGCATGCCGGACCGGCCCCTCGTGCAGAGCCTCTACGACCGCTACGCACGCGAACGCGGCCACTTCGCGCTGGCGCGCCGCGCGGAGTGGTGGGAGCGCAGGTTGTGGGGCTACGAAGGCGAGTGGATCGTGTACGAGCGGCGCCGCGGCCAGATCGAGGGCTATCTTCAGCTCCAAGTGGACGCGGGCGATGGCCCGTGGAAGCTGGTGCTGACCGTGAACGAGTTCGTGGCGTTCACACCTGACGCGCACCGCGGTCTCACCGGCTACCTGCACGGGCTGCGCGACCAGGCGGTGGAGCTGGTCATGTCCACACCGCCCGACGCGCCGTGGGCGGCCGAGCTGGCCGATGCCGCTAATCTGCGTGGCGAGATGAAGCTGGGGGTGGTGCGCAGCAGCGGACACGCCGGTTACGGCGCGATGCTGCGGCTCGTGGACGTGAAGAGCGCGCTCGAGTCACTGCCGGTCGCCCCGTATGCTCGCGGCGAGTTG
>JAYVCN010000501.1:0-4927 GCA_043749875.1 Candidatus Eiseniibacteriota bacterium
CTGGCGGCACGCTCCGCCGTCCCTGGCTCCCGCATGCCGCCAGACGCCTCCCAAGCGAGACCCCCTCGCATTGCCGGGCCGGCGGTCATCGCGATCGGCGTACTCGCGATCGCCGTGCTCGTCGTGTCCTCGGTGCGGGCGGAGACCCAGGCCGTCCGTTATGTCGCCCGCCTCGCGAACAAGAACAAGGTCGGGCTCACCGTCACCAATTACGGCTTCTTCGGGAATAACTTCACGTCGCGGTCGTCGTCGTTCGAGTTTCCGCTGGGGTCGGGGTTCGAGCACATGTCGCGGGCGGGGTTGTGGGTGGGCGCGCTGGCGATATCCGACAGCGGCGCGTTCACCGGCGTGAGCACGGCCCTGGTGGACGCGGCGCAGGGTGGAGCATCGGCGGACGAGACCGAGTTCGCGCCGACGGGCGACGTCGTCAGCGAACGGTCGCGGCTCGTGAACAGTCGCGTCTATTCGCCGGCGGCCATCTCCGACCAGGACCTGCTGTGCAGCTACACCGACGCCGCGCCCAAGTCTCCCAGTGGCAACCAGCACGAACGTCACTCGCCGCTGCACCTCACGGTGCGCCAGACGACGCTCGGGTTCACGCTGCGCGCGGCCGAGGCGTTCGTGGTGTCGCGATTCGTGGTGGTGAACGACGGGCCGCCGCTGCGCGAGGTGTGGCTGGGGCTGTACGCACAGCTGGCCTCGGGCGACAAGAACCGCTACTCGACCTGGCCGCCGACTGGCGGCGGGGGGCCCGGCTCGTGGTACTTCAAGGCGCACATCGAGTACGACGCGGCGCGCAGGCTCTACTCCGAGCACTACTGCCTGGCGCCGCCCTACCCGAACGGCTGCGCCGCGTCCGTGGTGCCACCGTGGGCGGGCGTGAAGCTGCTGGGCGTCACGCCCGGCGACATCGCTGGCAAGCGGGTCAACTGGCGCTGGTGGACGTTCGCGCTCGGCGACACGTCGCGCGATGAGGATCGCGAGAAGTACCACCTCATGAGCGATTCACTCATCGACGATCCCACCGGCTGCCTGCTGCTCGGCCGGTGCTCGCCGATCCAACTGCTGAGCGTGGGCCCGTTCGACCGCATCGATCACGGCGACAGCGTGTCGGTGGACGTGGCGTTCGTGGGCGGGGAGGACCAGCCCGCGATCCAGGCGCATGCCGACTACGCCCAGTTCGCGCACGACGTGCACTACCAGTTGCCGAGCGCGCCGCCGTCGCCGCGCGTGCTGGTCGAGGCCGGGACACAGCACGCCGAGGTGTGGTGGGACGATTCGCCCGAGCTCGCATCCGACCCCACCAGCCCCGCCCCGGGCGGCCGCGACTTCGAGGGCTATCGCGTCTACCTGGGGCTCGACCAGCAGGCGCCGGTCCGCGTGGCCCAGTTCGACCTGCGCGACAGCACCGGGTTCAATACGGGACTCGAGCCCGCGCTGGCGTCCGCGCCACTCGTGCGCGACGGGGTCAGTTACCGCTACCACCACCGCATCGACGGGCTGAAGGATGGGTTCCGCTACTGGGGGGCGGTCACCAGCTACGACACCGGCGACCAGACGATCGAGAGCCTCGAGAGCGGGATCAGCCAGAACAAGTTTCTCGTCATCCCGACGGCGAACGCCAGCGAGCACGCCGGTGTGTTCGTGTTCCCTAACCCATATCGGGTCCAAGCCATCTGGGATGCTGGCAAGCCGCCACGCGACAAGGTGGTGTGGTTTGGTGGCTTACCGATCCGGTGCACCGTACGTGTGTATACTCTGGCTGGAGACCAAGTGCTCTCGCGAGAGTTCGACGGCAATGTTTACCACACAGAGAACATACGCGGCCTGTGGACACCGGAGCGCAATCCGGACACGGGCGCGCCGGCGCTCTCTGGCGCGGCGTTCGCCTGGGACCTGATCACCGATCGCGGCCAGGCCGTGGCGAGCGGTCTCTACATCTGGACCGTCGAGGATCACACCGGCGGACCGGTGCAGCGCGGCAAGTTGCTGGTGGTGAAGGCCGATCGCGAGTAACTGCCCGGGGTCGGGCAACCCGTTACGAAATGGTTCCTTGACTGGCTTTGGAGCGACGGCCTAAGTTCCTGCCCCACCATATCCAAACCAAATGAAAACCCTCACGCGCGTCCTATTTCACAGCCTGATCCTGCTCGCGGTGGCCCTCCCGGCACTCGCGGAGGACAAGGGCACCATCACCGGCAGGGTCACCGACAGGAAGACGGGCCACGCACTCCCGTTCGCCAATGTCGGGCTGGTGGGTGTGCCCAAAGGCGGCCTGACCGACTCGGAAGGCCGCTTCTCCATTTCGGGCGTGCCGTTAGGCACCTATGAGTTGAAGGTGCAGTTCCTCGGCTACAAGGCTGAGTCGCGCCCGGGCGTGGTGGTCGCCGCGGGCAAGGGCGCCGTGGTGGAGTTCAAGCTCGAGGAGATCATCGTCCGCGAGGAGAAGGCGGTCGAGGTGAGTGCCGAGCGCCGGTTGGTCGAAGCCAAGCAGGGCGCGACCGTGCGCAGCGTGACCGCGAATGAGATCCGCAATCTGCCCGTCACCACACTGGCCGACGTGCTGCAGCAGCAGGCCGGCATCAGCACCGACGCCGACCAGATCCACGTGCGCGGTGGCCGCGCCGACGAGACCATGTTCGTGGTGAACGGGGTGGTGAATCGCGACCTGGTCACCGGGCAGTCCACCGCCGGCCAGCTCAACGCCCGCTCGGTGTCCGAGGTGAACGTCTCCACCGGCGCGTTCGACGTGCGCTACGGCAATGCGCTGTCCGGTGTCGTCGAGATCCGGCTCAAGGAAGGCACCGACAAGCTGCAGCTCGGCGTCACCACCGCGACCGGCAGCTACGGCGGCCGCTCATGGCAGACGCTGCTGGCCGGACCCGATCCCGTCTTCTCACCGCTCCTGCGTCGCCTGGGCGCCACGCTGCCCGGCACGTTCACCAGCATCCTCGACGTTTCCGGCAGCCTGTTCGAGACGCGCTTCAGTTACCTCGGCCAGCCCGGGCTCAGCTTGCTCGATCGCACCGTGCTGCCGCCGTTCCTGCATCCGCGCCTGGTGTCGAGCTACGAGGACAGCTTCCTCGGGCTTCGCTTCCACTACGGCGACATGTGGGCGCCGTCGGAGGACAATCGCTGGGCGGCCCGCTACGGCCTGTTCTGGAAGCCGGGCAACAAGGACAAGCTGTCGTTCTCGTACTCCAAGCGGATCGCCATCGACCAGGGCTTCAGCCGCACGTTCCTCACCGCCCAGGGCGACCAGGGCGACCCGGCGTACCCGTGGCAGTGGCTGCACCGGATCGGGCACGCGCCGACCATCTTCGAGGACAACGTGCAGAGTTCGCTCGAGTGGCGGCGCACGCTGGCGCTCAATGGATTCAGCACGCTGCAGCTGTCGCGCTACTTCTTCGCGCAGCGTCAGGACGTGCAGGGCAAGCACTGGAGCCAGTACGAGGAACCCTCGGACCTGTCGTTGCCACCCGGGGACCCGCGCCGCCAGGACTACTTCCTCGATACCGGCGACGACCATCAGTGGGCGGACCGGCGCTCGAACAGTTGGGGGCTGCAGGGCTCGCTCACGCAGCGCGTTCGGCACAACGAGTTCGAGCTCGGATTCGACCACCAGTGGCAGTCGGTGCAGTACCTGACCATCGAGAACCCGTGGGCGTCCGACAAGGATGGGCTCGGCGAGTTTCACGACCTGTGGAACGTGCACCCGATGATCGGCGCCGCGTATGGCCGCGACCGGCTCGAGTTCGAGGGCTTCGTCGCCAACATCGGCCTGCGCGCGGACTATTGGTTCACCGGGCGCGAGGCGGAACGGGCGCTGGCGGATACCTCGCGGCATAACATCGCCCCATCCACGCGTAGCGGTTTCTACCAGGACACGCGCTCGTTCTTCGGGCGCCGGGTCAAGCTGCACGTGTCGCCGCGCGTGATTGTGGCGCACCCGATCACCGAGAACAGCAGCTTCTTCTTCAACTACGGCGAGTTCACGCAGAACCCGTCCTACCGCTTCGTGTACTCGAAACTCAACTCGATCTCGAGCGAGGCGTTCCCGCTCCAGGGCAACCCCGACCTGAATCCCCAAGTCTCGGTGAATTACGAAGTCGGCGGCAAGCACCAGTTCCTGCCCACCGCCGCCGCCAATGTCACGTTCTTCGTGCGCGACGTCTACGACTACCCGGCTGCCACGACCATCCAGCCACTGTCGGGCACCACCCTGCAACCGTTTTCCATCTATTTGAACGGCCACTACGCCCGCTCGAAGGGCTTCGAGATCGAGGTCGAGAAACGCCGCTCGAACCATTGGTCGGGCAAGCTCGCGTACTCGTACCAGCAGACGCGCGGCAAGAGCAGCGATCCCAACGAGAATCGCGCGCTGCAGGAACTCGGAGGGATCGACCAGGAGCGCCTGTCCGAGGAATTCATGCGCTGGAACCGTCCGAGAAAGCTCACCGGCAGCTTCGACGTGCGCTTTGATGACAAAGCTCCCAGCGGCCTCGGCTGGGCGCGGCGCACGGGGCTCAATGTGTACGTGCAGGGCCAGTCGGGCCGCGCTTACACGCCCAAGGACATCAACAACATCAACGACGTGGGCCTGCCGAGTTCGCGCAATGCCCCGGTGCAGGTCACCACGGACCTCAAGTTGAATCGCTGGTTCAAGCTCGCGAACCGCCGCTTCGACATGAGCCTCTCGGGCACCAACGTGTTCAACAACTATCTCTACAATCGTATCGATGCCATCACCGGGCGCGGTCTCGTCTGGGGGCAGGGCCAGTACGACCCGAACCACATCGGCCAGCTCAACGATTTCACACGCGTGAGCCAGGTGGACAACCCGTCCAACTACGGCCCCGGCGCGCAATGGAGGTTGGAGCTCACTGTGGACCTGTGAGTCACGCCGCCGATCGCGCACGCTGGCGAG
>JAYVCN010000502.1:0-5422 GCA_043749875.1 Candidatus Eiseniibacteriota bacterium
GCGGCGCCTCACGGCTCGCACGGCTCGTGCTCGCCGACGTGCGCGATCGCACGCGGCGGCCAGGCTACCTGGTGTCGCTGCTCGTGATGCTGTGGCTCGGCCAGCACATGCTGCCGCCGAACGGAGCAGCGTATCGCACGTTCAGCATGGACGACTACTATCGACCGAGCTACAACGCGGCGTGGGTCGGCACGGTGACCGCGCTGCTCACGGGCGTGTGGTTCCTGTTCATCGGATTCTACCTGGTGAAGGGCTCGGTCGAGCGCGATCGCCGCACCGGCGTCGGCCAGGTGCTCGCCGCGACGCGCATGAGCTCGCTCGTCTACCTGTTCGCGCGCACGCTCGGGAACTTCACCGTGTTCGCGACGCAGGCGGCGATGGTGGCGGTGGCCGCGCTCATCCAGCAGCAGCTGCTCGGCGAGGACCGGCACGTGGACGTGGCCGCGACGTTGTTGCCGTTCGTCACCATCACCGCGCCGATGGCGCTGGTTGCGGCGGCCTCGGCCGTGCTGTTCGACTGCGTGCGCTGGCTGCGCGGCGGATTCGGCAACTTCGCGTGGTTCTTCGTCCTGCCGTTGATCATGGTGTGGACGCGCGTGGACGACCCCAAGGTCACCATCTTCTCCGACCTGACCGGCAGCAAGATCGTGGTCGAGGACGTGCGCCGCGTCATGATCGCGGCACATCCCGATGCGGCCAGCCGGCCGCCATCGCTGAGCATCGGGGCCAATTTCAGCAAGCGCTTCCGCGATCAACCGGTCACCACGTTCGTGTGGCCGGGCATTCACTGGACCGCCACGGCCGCGGCGTCGCGCCTGCCATGGGTGCTGGTGTCGATACTGATCGTGTTCGCTGCGACCGTACCGTTCGATCGTTTTGACACGGCACCGCGTCCGGCTGCGGCGAGCCCCGCGCGCTCGTGGTGGCCGGCCCGCGCGGCGCCCGCCACCGGCCGCCCGCGCGCCATCTCTCCCGCAACGCTCACCGTGGCGCCGCACGGGTTCGGCATGTTCGGCGTCGTGCGCGCCGAGCTGGCGCTGCTCATGAAGGGCCAGTCCGTGTGGTGGTGTGTGGGATTGCTCGGGTTCCAGATCGCCGAACTCGCCGCGCCGCTTAAGGCCGTGCGCGAGGTGGTGCTGCCGCTGGCCTCGTTCTGGCCGGCGCTGGTGTGGTCGGCGCTCGGCCATCGCGAACAGCGCTACGCCACCGGCGGGGTGCTGTTCTCGTGTCCGCAGCCGGTGGTGCGGCTGCTCCCCGCCGCGTGGCTCGCGGGTGCACTCGTCATGCTGCTCGCGGGCGCCCCGGCCATGCTGCGCCTGCTCTACGCCGGGGAGACGCCCGCCGTCCTCGGCTGGCTCCTGTCCGCGGCGTTCGTACCGGCGCTCGCGCTGGCGTGCGGCGTGTGGACGGGCAGCGCCAAGTTCTTCGAGGTGATCTACCTGTTCCTCTGGTACGTGGGCCCGATGCACAAGGTCGCTGAGGCGGACTACACCGGGGTCACGACGGCACGTGGGACGACGCTCTGGCTCATCTATATAGGAGTCTCTCTCGTGCTCTTCGTACTCGCGTGGTCGGGAAGAAGCCGCCAGGTGCGGGGCTGAAGAAAGGCAAAGGCTCAGTCCCGTCTCATCTCGCACCGTAACTGACAGTGCAACAGAGGATTGCGTCGGATGTCCGCCGCCGCGCCCGACCGATCACGAGCTGATTTGTCATGAGAAGACATTCTTTTCCCTCGCAAGTCCGCATGTCATGACGTCTAATTGACGTTACGGGGTGGCTCGCTGCCCGCTCCGATGCTGGGATCCGTGCGATCGCCACCTCCAGGGTCTGCGCGCACGGAAGGAGCGTGATCTCCGCGGGGGACCCCCAGGTCTCGCGGCTGACAAGACCGCGAGGTTCGCTATGCGCCTTCGCCCGCGCCTGGCCGCCGCATTGTTGCCGTTGCTGTTCTTTGTACCGTTCGCCGCGCGTGCACAGGACGAGCCCGGGGGGGAGCCGGTCCTTCGCAACGCACGCCAGGTCCGCGAGCTTCTCACCTCGCGTGTGCAACGCCTGAGCACGTCGGCGGGTCCCGACCCCGACACGGTCTACGTGGGCAAGTCGGCTACGAACCACACTGCGCCCGACAACTACTGGAATATTTACACCGGCACTTACCGCCCGGGCGTGAACCTCGCCACGAACACGATGTGGGACTGGGACAACACGGTCGGCATCCAGGCTCCCGACACGCTGCAGGGTTGGTGGCCGATCCGCCGTCAGTACAACTCGACCGGTGGGCTCACGCTCACGGACGATCAGCGTCCGTGGTGGGCGATCGACCACGGTAACCTCTGCAACTACGTCATCAGCCAGCAGTCCTCGGCCAAGCGTACGTTCGGCGTCGTCGGGCTCTGGCACGCGGACGCTGGCAGGAACGCCGGCGTCGCAGTGCCCTGGACACCACTCAGTGGCACGAAGTCCGCCTGGTGCGGGCTCCGCGAGCATGGCGACCAGTCCGTGAAGGACCTGGTCACTGGCCAGGCCTTCAACCAGGACACCGAGCAGTATCTGGGTGAAGGCACCAACCTCAACGGTGGCTCGTTCCAGCGCTTCCCCGGTTACCCGGACCAGATCGACCAGATTCTCTACCGCGACATCCCGATGCTGAGCAGCCAGTCGCTGACGGTGTCGTTCCTGTACCGCACGCGCATGTCCACCAGCATTAGTACGAATGCGGCCACGCGGACGGGCTGGTTCCACGGCGATCCACTGGCCGTGACCGCGGGCAACTTCATCAGCAGTTCCGCTGCCGGTGTGAATGCACCGCAGGACTCGTTCATGGTGTACGTCGGCGCGCCGGTAAACGACGCGGCATGCGTGTACTCCGACGGGACGACCCGTGCGGTCTATGACAAGCAGCGCCGCTGGTTCTCGGAAGTCCTCAAGCTGTTCGGAGCGGGCAACAACTACCTCGAGATCTTCCAGGCGGCCGGCAACAACCCGGCGGACACGCTCTCGGCGACGCCGACGGCGGGTCCGATCGTGGTGCCGGCGGCGACGATCTCCACCATCCTCGGTGCGTCCTCGGGCAACGTGCGCCTCGTGTTCCGTTGCAAGACGAACCGCGGCTTCGCGGACTCCGATGCTTCCTCCTCCGGCTACAGCTCGTTCGGCTACGGCGCGGTGCAGGTTGACGACGTCACGATCGACAAGGGTGCGGGCCCGGTTGTGCTAGGCGACTTCGAGACGCCGGAGCAAGGCGGGGTGAACGCCATCGACAACCGCTTCCCGCTGCCGCCGGCGCTTGGCGTGACGGACGTGTGGCGCTCGACCGGCAAGCCACCTCCGGAGTACTTCCACATCGAAGCGCTGTCGAACCTCACCTATAACGACCTGTGCGGTCCGCCCAACTCACCCGCCCGCGTCTGCAACATCGGCGGACTGGTGCTGACGTGCGGTAACCACGACGACGGCGAGGGCGCCGCCGACTCGCGGTTCACCGCGTTCCGCGAGGTCTCGCAGCAGTGCCTGTCACCGACGATCAACCTGCTCGAGGCGGCGCCCGGCGTGCCGAACTCACAGGGCATCACGGCCTCGATCGCCAATGTCAGCAACGACTACATTCTCTGGTACGACATGTACGCCGGCATGTTCAACCTGCAGTTCTCGGGCGAGAGCTGGAACTTCGGGTCGCAGAGTTACCCGGCGACCTCGGCGAACGGCTGCAAGGAGTGGGGCGCGATCCGCTACGGCGGCTTCATCGTGTTCAACCCCGAGCCGCAATGCTTCACGGACTACGAACCGTCCCGTGGTAACGGCGCTGCGCCCCGGACATCGAATCCCAGCGGCATCCCCGACTCGATGCGCGTCTTCATGGCGCACCAGCAGCAGTGCTTCCGGTTCGCCATCTCGCTCGGTTGCAACTCGAACGAGGGTGGATACTTCGACAATGTGGCGAAGGCGTTCGTCGACCTGCCGGGCGTGCCCGGCCAGGCGAGCGCAGGCGACGCGGTGGCGATCGGTATCGTGTCGAGCGATATCTGGCAGTGGGTGAACGACACGTTCCCGGCGAACGAAACGGCTGGCCTGCCCGGGACGGCCGCTTTCGATACCACGACCGGACTCATCAAGACGGGCATCAACACCGCCCAGGCGACCGGCAATCAGCTGCGCTTCGACATCCCGGGCGACTCGAGTGTTGTCACTGGCGCGAATGCCACCGTGAGCGCTCCGGACGATCCGGCGTTGGCCGCCGTGCGTTGCGACCTCGTGTTCCGCATCCTGCCCGGTCCGGGTAACTACCAGATCGCGGCTGGCCGCAGCATGCCTCCGGGTGGTTCGCCGTCCGGTGTGCTGCTGCAGGTACCGACCAACCAGGCCGGCGTCGCCGCTTCTGGCGATGCTTCGTTCTGGGGTCAGTACTTGGCGAACGCGGGCGAGGTCTCTGCCGGTGACCACCACGGTCACACGAGCTGGGATCACCTGACGTGGAACAGTGCGCGCATGGACACCGCCGAAGCGAACATCTTCCCGGTCGGCGGCATCACGGGCACGGGTCTCACGGCGGGCAACTACATGACGACGATGCACGAGAGCGACCCGAAGTTCGCGACGCTCGGCGTGAGCAAGTTCAAGTGCTTCGTCATCGACACCACCAAGGCCGCGAGCAGCACGGCGGCGCTCAACAACGTCAACTGCACGGGCGTCATCCCAGCGTGGCTGACCACGGTCCCGCGCGCGCGTACCGGCTGGGATGGCAACGCGACGACGAAGGAGTTCACGAAGATCATCCCCGACGGCCTGTTCACGCCGGGTTCGCACGTGGCGTACTTCTATCGCAAGTCACACGCGATCGATCCGTTCGTGCGCTTCGCGATGTGCCCGGATACGAACTTCATCACGCCGCAGAACAGTGAGGGCTCGACCGACCAGCATCGCTGGCAGCAATTCTCCGTGCTCCCGGACCGCTGGAAGAACAATGCGTTCGGCGGCGCAGGTTCCGCCTGCATGCTGTACATCGACTTGAACGACCGGCGCGGCAACGAGGGCCGGTTCGTCTCCGTGATGGACTCGATCGGCAATACGGCCGCCGTGAAGTGGGGCGCACACAACGGCTGGCAGGCGGCCGGGACCACAAACATCGTCGGCCTCGACGTGCGGACGAACATGTCGGTCGCCGTGAGCAACAAGAACTCGCAGCCCGGCACGACGTGGGACATGTACGGCGTCAAAGCGTCCGAATCGCTCACCACGAGCGCCGGCGGCATCGGCAACCGTCTTGCCAACCGTGCAGGCATGGGCTTCGCCGTTGGCAAGGAGGCCAGGTCTGGCCCGACGCCGGACGTGCTGCCTGCGTATTACCGCATGGTGGCGATCCTCTCGGGTGACCTGCTCTCCGGCGTTCTCGGACCTTTCGTGAACCGCAGCCAGAACGACATCG